>CAYUPF010000021.1:0-31415 GCA_964446545.1 uncultured Rubrivivax sp. | reverse complement strand
GGGATCAGCCGCTCGCGTTCGTAGAAACGGATGGTCTCGACCGCGGTGCCGGTCGTGGCCAATGCTCGCCGCAGCTCGAGGCCAGGCTGCGTGCCCACGAAGACGCGGGCCGCACGGTCAGCCTGCTGACCTGCGATGCCGGCGTGATCGCGCTGTTTGCCGTGGCCGACACGATCAAGCCCTCGTCGCGCGAGGCCGTGCGCGCGCTGCAGGCACTGGGCATCACACCGGTGATGCTGAGCGGCGACAACCAGGCCACGGCCACGGCCATCGCGCGCGAAGCCGGCATCGGCGAAGCGCGCGGCAACCTGCTGCCGCAGGACAAGCTCGACGCCATCAAGGCACTGCAGGCAGCGCATGGTCCGACCGCGATGACCGGCGACGGCATCAACGACGCGCCGGCGCTGGCGCAGGCCGACATCGGCATCGCCATGGGCGCGGCCGGCACCGACACGGCGATGGAAGCCGCCGACGTGGTGGTGATGAACGACGACCTGCGCCGCATCGCCGAGACCGTGCGCCTGTCGCGCGCCACGCATGCCGTGCTGTGGCAGAACATCATGCTGGCGCTGGGCATCAAGACCGCGTTCCTGGTGCTGGCGGTGATGGGCATCGCGACGATGTGGATGGCGGTGTTTGCCGACATGGGCGCCAGCCTGCTGGTGGTGGCCAACGGGCTGCGGCTGCTGCACAAGGGGGTGAGGTCATGACCGGATCGACGGGTCGCGGGCGCATCGGCCATCGCCTTGGGCCACCCCCGCCGAGAACCTCGACGTCTGCCTGAGGGCCGTGCCGCTCAGTCCCGGTCCGGCGCCCCGAGCGGAAAGTATGGCCGGTACGGCCGTGCCTCGTCGACGGCCCGCGCGAATGCCGGCCAGGCGAGCAGGCGCGAACGGTACGCGCGCAGCGTCGGGCAGCTCGGTGCGATGGGATGCACCCAGTCGGCGTAGAACAGCGATGGCGCGGCCGCGCAATCGGCCAGGCTGAGGGAGTTTCCCGCGGCCCAGTTGCGCCCCGCGAGCCTCTGTTCCAGCCAGCCATAGGCCAGGTCCAGCGCCCGCCGGGCTTCGACCAGCGCTTCGTCGCGACGAGCCGCGTCCTGCCGGAGGGCCGCGAAGACGGGCTTTTGCATCGCCGTCATCACGTCGTTGTCGAAGAAGCGGTCGAGGAAGCGAACCTCCAGCGCGTCGAGCGGGTCGTCGGGCAGCCAGCGAACCCGCCCGCCATGCCCGAGCATCAGGTGTTCGATGATGATGGTCGACTCCACCACCGTGCGCCCGTCGTCGACGAGCAGCGGAAAGCGCGCGAAGGGCCAGCGCGCCTTCAACTCGGCCATCGCCGCTGGGTCTTCGAGCGATCGGTACTCGAAGGGCACCTCGTTTTCGTAGAGGGCGACCAGAACCTTCTGGCAGTACGAGGAGAAGGGGTGGGCGTAGAGCGTGAGCGCCATGAAGCACCTGAACGGCTGGTGAACTGCAACCGCTCGGGCACCATAGGGGGCCGGCCGCGCGTTGGCAAGCGCCTGCGTCGCTTCTATGCGGCAGCCAGGCGCTTCAGCAGTTCGGCGCGGATGTCCTTCTTCAGCACCTTGCCGACCTTCGAGCGCGGCAGGTCGGGCCAGGTCTCGACCACCTTGGGTGCCTTGACGCTGCCGATGCGCGCCTTCACGAAGGCCTGGATCTGCGCCGGGTCGGCGCTGCGGCCCGCATGCAGCTGCAGCACGGCCACCACCTTCTCGCCCCACTTGGCGTCGGGCAGGCCGATCACGGCGCAGTCCTGCACGTCCGGATGCTGCAGCAGCGCCTGTTCGACCTCGACCGAATAGACGTTGAAGCCGCCGCTGATGATCATGTCCTTGGCGCGGTCGACGATGTACAGGAAGCCGTCTTCGTCGATCCTGCCGATGTCACCGGTGTGATGCCAGCCGAAACGTCCGGCTTCCGCCGTCGCCGCCGCGTCCTTGTAGTAGCCCATCATCACCAGCGAGCCGCGCACCACGATCTCGCCGATCTCGCCGCGCGGCAGCAGCGTGCCTTCGGCATTCATGGTCGCCACCTGCACCAGCGGCGCGGGCCGGCCGGCGGAGGCCAGGCGCTGCGTGGCCACGGAGCCGTCGGCATTGAAGTGCTCGCGCGGCGCCATCATCGAAATCATCATCGGCGCCTCGGTCTGGCCGAACAGCTGCGCCATCACCGGGCCGATCTTGCTGAGCGCCTCTTCCAGCCGCGCCGCCGAGATCGGCGCGGCGCCATACCAGAAGCATTGCAGCAAATCGCGCTTCGTTGCCGCCAGCCGCGGGTGCTCCAGCAGCATGTAGATCAGCGTCGGCGGCAGGAAGGTGTGGGTGATGCGGTGCCGTTCGATCAGCGTCAGGAAGTCCGTCAGGTCGGGCTTGGGCATGATCACCACGCGCCCGCCCAGCGCCAGCACCGGAAAGCACAGCACCCCGGCGGCATGGGTCAGCGGCGCCAGCGCCAGGTACGAGGGCCGGCCCTCGAAGGGGTAGCCCATCAAGGTCAGCGCCGACATGGTTTCCAGGTTGCGCGCCGACAGCATCACGCCTTTGGGCTGGCCGGTGGTGCCGCCGGTGCCGGCGATCAGCGCCAGTTCGTCCAGCGGCGCGATCTCGATCGGCGCGTCGCTCGCGCCCTCGAGCCACTGCTGCAGCGAGGGCGCCCAGGCACCCGGCCGGTCGATGCAGACGAACACGCGCACCTTCGGCAGCCCGGCGCGCATCTGCTCGACCATCGCCTCGTAGCTGCCGTGGAAGAACAGCGCCGCGCAGTCGAAGGCGTCGAGCACGAAGCGGTTCTCGGCGGCTTCGTTGCGCGGGTTCACCGGGCACCACACCGCGCCGGCGCGCGACAGGCCGAAGACACAACCGAAGGCGGTGGCGTCGTTGCCCGACAGCACCGCCACCTTGTCGCCGGGGACGATGCCCGCACGCTGCAGCCCGCGCGCGATGCGGTGGCTGAGGCGCTGCACCTCGGCGTACGACAGGTCGACATCGCCCATCGTCAGGCAGGGCGCGGCCTCGCCCAGCATCGCGCCCTTGTCGAGGTAGTCGATCAGGCGCATCACGCGGGCCCTGCTTCAGCGTTGCACGCTCAGCACCGGCGGCTGCACCAGGCCGAAGCTGCGCAGCGCGCCCAGCAGCTCGTGGTGGCCGAAGGCCTGGCAGCCCGAGGCGAAGCCCACGCGCCTGGGCGCCTGCTGCAGCAGCGAGGCCGCGGCATGGGCCTGGAGCAGGCCGGTCTGCTTGTAGTTGCAGTTGCCGTAGATGACGCAATGCGCGCGCGTCAGCGGGCCCGAGGCGTGCACCGAATCGACCGACTTGTTGATGCGCGGGTTCTCGCGCGGCGGCATGGTGTTCATCACGCCGGCGGCCGTCTGCGCCAGCGCGGCGTAGCGGTCGGCGTCGTTCATGCCTTCGGTGGCCTTCAGCGCCGCGGCCACGATCTGCGGCACACCCAGCATCAGCGCCTTGTTGAACACGCCGCCCAGCACCTTGACGTTGGCCACGCGCGGGTCCTTCCTGAACCACACCGGGTGCGAGGTGCCGCCCCAGGGCAGGGCCAGCGCCGCCTCGTGCTGGCCGGGGATCGACAGGTGGTACAGGCCGGCATCGGGCTGCCACTCGACGTATTGGTTCTGCTCCAGGTAGTAGGCCTTGGCCATGGCCGCGTTGACCAGGATGGTCTGCGTCGAGGCGATGGTCGGGCTGCCGCCCCAGAACACCGCGATGTCCAGCGTATCCAGCCCCGGCGTTTCCAGGCACAGCTGTGCCGCGATCTCGCCGGTGGTGTACATCTGCGCCAGCCCCGGCGACAGCAGCAACCCGGCGGCGGCGAAGCGCGCGCCGTACTCCTGGTCGAGCGTGATCAGCCAGTCCTGCTCGCCGGTGGTGTCGGTGTAGTGGCACTTCGCCGCCAGGCAGGCCTCGACCACCTCGGGGCCGAACTTGGCGAACGGGCCCACCGTGTTCAGCACCACCGACGCGCCCTTGAACAGACGGGTCAGCGCCTCGACGCTGTGCAGGACTTCGACGACTTCGTAGCTGGCGGTCTCGATGCCGGAGACGTTGGACCTCATCGCCGCGTTCAGCTTCTCGGCGCTGCGCCCCGCGGCGATGAAGGGGATGCCGTACTCGCGCAGGTACTCGCACACCAGCCGGCCGGTGTAGCCGGAGGCGCCATAGACGACGACGGGTTTCTTGCTGCTCATGCTGTGTCTCCTGTTCGATGAATGCGATGCCCGCAGGCCTACATGCCCATGCCGCCGTCCACCGGCAGCCCGGCGCCGGTGATGAAGCGCGCCGCGTCGGAGCACAGGAAGACCACCGCGTCGGCCATGTCGCTGACCTCGCCCAGGCGTCCGGCCGGCGTCTGCGCGACGATCGCGCCCACGGCGGCTTCAGGCGAGGCGAACAGCCCGGCAGCGACCACGTCGGCGGCGAGCTTCATGCCCATCTCGGTGGGCACCAGCCCCGGATAGACGCAGTTGACGCGCACGCCGTAGCCGAGCTTGCCGGCTTCCATCGCCGCCACGCGCGTCAGGCGGTCGACGGCCGACTTGGTGGCCGAATAGCCGGCGATGGCGGGGAAGGCGATCGTCGCCGCCACCGAGGCGATGTTGACCACCGCGCCGCCCTGGCCGGCGGCACCGCCGGGCCGCATCGCGCGCAAGGCGTGCTTCAGGCCCAGCGCGGTGCCGACGATGTTGACGTCGAGCATGCGGCGCAGCTCGACGGCGTCGATGTCGGCCACCAGCGCCGTCACCTCGATGCCGGCGTTGTTGATCAGGATGTCGAAGCCGCCGAGCGTGTCGACGGTGGCCTCGACCGCTGCCGCCCAGTCGTCCTCCTTCGTCACGTCGAGCTGCACGAAGCCGACCTTGGCGCCGCCGGCCGACAGGCGCCCCGCGGTGTCGCGGCCGAGCGAGCCGAGGACGTCGCCGATCATCACCGACGCGCCGGCCTGCGCCAGCGCCTGTGCCATGCCTTCGCCGAGGCCGCGCGCGCCGCCGGTGACCAGGGCCTTGCGGCCGCTCAGGTCGAACTTGCCCATGCTTGTCTCCTGGTGGTTTTGGACATTTGTCAAGGAATGCGGAGCAATGCTAGGCAGCGTCTTGACGACTGTCAAGATTTATCTGGACGATCGTCAAGACGTCATCGCGGGCGCGCGGTCCTTACAATCGCCGGCATGGCCAACGCCCCACGCAAACGAGACGACAAGTTCGCCGAGCGGCGTGCCGAGCTCAGCGAAGCGGCCTTGCAGACCTTGGCCGAGCTGGGCTACGCGCGCACCAGCCTGCGCGAGATTGCGCAGAACTCGGAGTTCTCGCACGGCGTGCTGCACTACTACTTCAGCGACAAGCTCGACCTGATCCTGTGCAGCGTGCGCCAGTACAAGGCGCGCTGCGTCAAGCGCTACGACGAGGTCACCGCCACGGCGACGAGCTACGACGAGCTGCTGGACGGCTTCGCCGCGGCGCTGGGCGACACGCTGCGCAACGAGGCGCCGCTGCACCGCCTGTGGTACGACCTGCGCGCGCAATCGTTGTTCGAAGAGGCCTTCCGCGCCGACGTGGCCGAGATCGACAAGAGCCTGGAGAAGATGATCTGGCGCGTGATGTCGCGCTTTGCCGAGATCACCGGCGTGCCGCTCAAGGCGCCGAGCGGCGTGACCTATGCGATCTTCGACGGCCTGTTCCAGCAGGCGTTGCTGAAGCACCTGTGCGGCGACAAGAGGGCGGTGGCGACGATGCAATCGCATGTGCGCCTGGTGGTCGCGCAGTTGGCCGGCGCGCAGACTCCGATCAAGCGGCGCCGCCCCGCAGTGGCGGCGTAGCGGCGCGCGGAGCCACCGGTCGCTCGGTGCGCTCAGGTCCCGCGCCAACACCGAGAAGATACCCCCGTGCACATCGCCATCCTCACCTTCGATGCCTTCAACGAACTCGACTCGCTGATCGCACTGGGCATCCTCAACCGCGTCAAGGTGCCCGGCTGGCGGGTGTCGATCGCCAGCCCCACGGCGCGCGTGCGCTCGATGAACGGCGTGGTGCTCGAAGCCCAGGCCAGCCTGCGCGAGGCCGGCGAGGCCGATGCGGTGATCGTCGGCAGCGGCATGCGCACGCGCGACGTGGTCGCCGACGCCGCGCTGATGGCGCAACTGCAGCTCGACCCGCGCCGCCAGCTGCTGGGCGCGCAGTGTTCCGGCACCTTGATACTGGCCAAGCTGGGGCTGCTCGACGGCGTGCCGGCCTGCACCGACCTGAGCACCAAGCCCTGGGTCGAGGAAGCCGGCGTGCCGGTGCTGAACCAGCCCTTCGTCGCCAAGGGCAACGTCGCCACCGCCGGCGGCTGCCTGGCGTCGCAGTACCTGGCCGCGTGGGTGATCGCGCGGCTGCAGGGTGTCGAGGCGGCCCGCAGCGCGATGCACTACGTCGCCCCGGTGGGCGAGAAGGACGACTACGTGGATCGGGCTCTGCGCAACATCGCGCCCTTCGCATGAGTTCATCGGACATGTCGCCCCGGATGGCGTCGACCTGCATCGAAGCCGGCGTGCTCGACATCGCCTGCCACATCAGCGGGCCCGCGGACGGAGCACCGGTGTTCCTGATGCATGGCTTCCCCTACGACATCCATACCTATGCCGAGGTCGCGCCGGCGCTGGCAGCGCGCGGTTGCCGTGTGCATGTGCCCTACCTGCGTGGCTTCGGGCCGACGCGCTTCCTGCGCGAGGACACGCCGCGCTCCGGCGAGCAGGCCGCATTGGGCCACGACCTCAAGCAGCTGATGGATGCGCTGCAGGTCGAGCGCGCGGTGCTGGCCGGCTATGACTGGGGCGGCCGTGCCGCCTGCGTGGTGGCGGCGCTGTGGCCCGAGCGCTGCGCCGGGCTGCTGAGCTTCAACAGCTACAACATACAGAACATCGCCCAGGCGATGACACCCGACACGCCGCGCAACGAGCTGAGCCTGTGGTACCAGTACTACTTCCACAGCGAGCGCGGCCGCCGCGGCCTGGCGCAGGACCGGCGCGGCATGTGCCGCTTGCTGTGGCAGCTGTGGTCGCCCACCTGGCGCTTCGATGACGCCACCTTCGAGCGCAGCGCCGCCGCCTTCGACAACCCCGATTTCGTCGACGTGGTCATCCATTCCTACCGCCACCGCTTCGGCCTGGTACCGGGCGACCCGGCGCTGGCCGAGGTGGAAGCGGCGCTGGCACTGCAGCCGCCGATCCGCGTGCCGGCGCTCAGCTTCGACGGCGCCGATGACGGCGTGCGCCCGCCGGCCCCGGCCTGCCAGCACGCTCACCGCTTCACCGGCGCGCGCAGCCATGCGGTGGTGTCCGGCGTCGGCCACAACATGCCGCAGGAAGTGCCGGCTGTCTTCGCCGAAGCGGTGCTGGCGCTGGTGCGCGGCGCCTGGCCTATGCTGCGGCTTTGACGTCCAACCCCGAACCATGGCCTACAGCACCCTCGACTGGCAGATCGACCGGCGCGTGCTCACGCTCACCCTCAACCGGCCGGCGCAGCTCAACGCCTTCACCGTGGAGATGGCGGGCGAGCTGATCGACGCCTACCAGCGCGCCAGCGAAGACGATGCGGTGGGCGCCATCGTCGTCACCGGTGCCGGCAAGGCCTTCTGCGCCGGCATGGACCTGTCGGTCGGCGGCAATGTCTTCGGCCTGGACGAGACGCTCAACCCGAGCCTGGCCGAGCAAGAGGCGCACTGGGACGACCCGGCCATCGTCAACGGCGTGCGCGACACCGGCGGGCGCGTGTCGCTGGCGGTGTACGAATGCAAGAAGCCCATCATCGCCGCCATCAACGGCGCGGCCGTGGGCATCGGCGCGACCATGACCTTGCCGATGGACGTGCGCCTGGCCTCCGACAAGGCGCGCATCGGTTTTGTCTTCGGGCGCATCGGCATCGTGCCGGAAGCCTGCAGCACCTGGTTTCTGCCGCGCATCGTGGGCCTGCAGCAGGCCCTGGACTGGGTCTATTCGGCCGACATCTTGACGGCCGAGCAGGCGCTGGCGGGCCGGCTGCTCAAGGCCG
Source organism: uncultured Rubrivivax sp. (assembly GCA_964446545.1). GTDB lineage: Bacteria > Pseudomonadota > Gammaproteobacteria > Burkholderiales > Burkholderiaceae_C > Rubrivivax. Next base: position 23,354 of record CAYUPF010000021.1, on the reverse strand, counting down.
TGCTGCCGCACGAGCAGCTGCTGGACCAGGCCCACGCGCTGGCCCACAGGTACATCGACGCTCGCAGCCCGGTGGCGCTGGCGCTGATGCGCCAGATGCTGATGCGCAACCACGCGGCGGCGCACCCGCGCCAGGCGCATACGGTCGAATCGCTGGCCATGCTGCACACCAGCCGCAACGACGGCAAGGAAGGCGTGGCCAGCTTCAACGACAAGCGCGCGCCGGTCTTCAGCGGCCGGGCGTCGAGCGATTTGCCCGACTTCTACCCGTGGTGGTGACGCGGGCCAGGCCCGGAGCTTCGGGGCCGCGTCCGATAATCGGCCGCTGGATTGCGGATGACGAGAGCGGCGGCGCATGGATCTTTGGCAGGATGTTCGGCGGCGTCCCCCTGGGGTTCGCCCGGTCGCTGCGCTGCTGATGCTGGCAACGGTGGCCGGCTGCACACTGCCGCCCGGTGTCGGCGGCACAGGCCCGCCGTCGGTCTACCAGCATGAACGCTTCCAGCCCGACGAGACCTTCTCGCGCCTGTTCGACGCCAACGCGCAGGACACCTGCGAGGCCGCGCGCCGCGCCTTGCTGAGCCAGGGCTACATCCTCACCACCACGCGCGCCGACGCGCTGGCCGGCAGCAAGCGCTTCCAGCCGCAGGGCGAGGTGCACATCGAGATCGGCTTCACGGTGGTGTGCGTGCCCGAAGGCGCGGACGGCTCGATCGCCACCGCCTACGTGTCGGCGCAACAGGACCGCTACGCGCTGAAGAAGGTGCCCAACAACACCAGCCTGGGCGTGGGCATGCTCGGCTCGATCTCGGTACCGCTGTCGTCGAGCGAGGATTCGCTGGTGAAGGTGGGCTCCGAGACCATCCCGGCCGGGCAGTTCTACGACCGTTTCTTCGCGCTGATGCAGCGCATGCTGGCGGACATGCGCTAACTCTGACGGGCCGGCCAGCCCCGCGCGGCATGCCGGTCCCGACGATTCGGGATACCGTCGCCGTCGCGGTCCCAGCGCGTCGGTTGCAGGTGGGTTGCTCTTGGACGAGACGGTGCGGGCTGCCGGTAGACCGGCAAGGGCCGCACAAGCACCGGGGCAGGCTGTGCGTAAATCGGCGTGCCGATCATGACGAACCACTGCACATCCACGTTCCTTGCCTGTGCCACGCCGACGCCCAGCGTCGCGGTCAAGGCCAGCGCGACGCCGACGAACACCTTGCTCTTGCTCATGCACCTCTCCTGTCACACCCGGCCTTCATCGGCCGTGGCTACACAACGGCTAGAGGCGCCGCGCTGCCGACCTCGATACGTTGCGCCTGGGTGAAGCTGTGTAAAACCGACCCCGGCGGCCTCGGCGACCCCGGGACTTCATTGCCGACGGGGCGGTACGCCGGCACGATGCCCACGGGCCGCGCGCTACGATCGACGCGCCTGTGAATGCGTGCCGCTTCGGCATGACCTGCCAGGTCATTGAGGACCGCAGGGCGCGAGCCCATCATTCGATGAACCCCGACGCCTGAGGAACCAAGCTGTGCGCCTGCCTTTTTTCTACGGCTGGATCATCGTTGCCGTGGCCTTCGTCAGCACGGGCATCGGCGTCAATGCGCGCACCGCCTTCTCGCTGCTGTTTGCGCCGATCCTCGGCGAGTTCGGCTGGGAGCGCGGCGTCATCGCCGGGGCCTTCTCCTTCGGCTTCATCGTCTCGGCGTTGCTGAGCCCGACGCTGGGCTGGCTGATGGACCGCCACGGCCCGCGCGCGGTGATGGGGCTGGGCGTGGCGATGATGGCGTCGGGCCTGATGCTGGCCAGCCAGGTGTCGGCGCCATGGCATCTGTATGCCACGCTGGGCGTGCTGGTCGGCGGCGGCAGTGTGTGCCTGGGTTACACCGGCCAGTCGCTGTTCCTGCCCAACTGGTTCGTGCGTCGGCGCGGGCTGGCCATCAGCCTGGCCTTTGCGGGCGTGGGCATCGGCTCGATCGTGCTGCTGCCCTGGATGCAGTTCTTCATGGACCGCACCGACTGGCGCACCGCCTGCTGGACGCTGGGCCTTTTTCTGCTGGTGGTGCTGGCACCGCTGACGCTGCTGCTGCGGCGCCGGCCCGAGGACATGGGGCTGCATGCCGACGGCGACAGCCAGAGCGTGGCCGCTGCTGCGGCGCGCAGCGCGGCCAATGTCGTCGACCCGGCCTGGGTGGCCGTCGACTGGACCCTGGCGCGCGCCGTGCGCACCGCGCGCTTCTGGTGGATCGCGTGCGCCTTCTTCTGCGGCGGCTTCGCCTGGTATGCGGTGCAGGTGCACCAGACCAAGTACCTCACCGAGATCGGCTTCGGCAGCGCCGATGCGGCCTGGGCCCTGGGCGCGGTGGCGCTGGTCGCCGTGCCCGGGCAGATCGCGCTGGGCCACATCTCCGACCGCATCGGCCGCGAATGGTCGTGGACGGTGGGCTGCATGGGTTTCGTCATCTGCTATCTGGCGCTGATCGCGCTGCAGCACACGCCGTCGCCGGCACTGCTGTACCTGATGGTGCTGTCGCAGGGCCTGCTGGGCTATGGCGTGACGTCGGTGATGGGCGCGATCGTCGTCGAGATCTTCCAGGGCCGCCACTACGCCACCATCTTCGGCACGGTGATGGTGGCGCTGATGGCCGGCAGCGCGCTGGGCCCTTGGCTCATCGGCGTGATGCACGACGTGTCCGGCAGCTATGCGCTGGCCTTCTGGATTGCCTGCGGGCTGAGCGCGGTGTCCATCGTCGCGGTGTGGCTGGCCTCGCCGCGCAAGGTACGCATGGTTGCGGGGCGGGTGGAGCGCCTGGCGCGAGCCGGGGCGGTGTAGGCCGGTTCGGTGCGGCGGCCGCTGGAAGCGACAAACAGATTCAGCCTCTCTTGAATTCCGAGTGGGGTAGTCTCGGGTCAACTTCCAACTCACGACATTGGCATCGCCGCATGAACATCCCCACCCTGGCCACGGCCGCGCTGCTGGTGCTGGCCTCGGCGCTGCCCGCGGCGGCGCAGAACGCGATCAGCATCTACGGCGGCTACCGCGGCGGCGGCAGCTTCGAGCAGAACAGCAGCCCCTTCGATTCGATCAGCCTGCAAGGCAGCGCCAGCGGCTCGGTCAGCCTGGACCTGGGCCTGGACGCGATGCGCCAGGTGCAGATCTTCGCGTCCTACCAGTCCACCGAGCTCGAGGCCACCGCCACCACGCCGGTGCTGCCGATGACGGTGAGCTACCTGCACCTGGGTGGCACCAACTACTTCGAAGGTGCGGTGGGCCGCGGCGCCTACGTGGTCGGCGGCCTGGGCGTGACGCGGCTGGCGCCCAGCCTGTCGGGCCTGTCGGTGGAAATCCGGCCCTCGCTGAACCTGGGCCTGGGCTACCAGTGGCCGATCGGCGGCGCGCTGTCCTTTCGCGCCGAGCTGCGCGGCTACTTCACGCTGATCAACAGCAACAGCAGCCTGTTCTGCTCAGGCGGCTGCGTCGTCGCCATCAAGGGCGACGGGCTGACGCAGGTGGAAGGGCTGGTCGGCTTGTCGCTGGCGTTCTAGCGACAATGGCGGCCACTGTCACTTCACGAAAAGCCGAGATGCGAATCACCTTCCTGGCCCCTGCCCTGCTGCTGTGCGCCTTTGCCGCCCATGCCCAGACCGACGCGGTTGCCGCCGCGGCCGCCAAGGAACCCGGCGCCGCGGTCAAGCCCAGCGGGCTGGTGTTCCTGTCGCAGCGCGACGGTGCCGGGCCCAGTCCCGGCCCCACCGATACGGTCAAGGTCAACTACCGCGGCACCTTCCCCGATGGCAGGGAATTCGACAGTTCCTACAAGCGCGGCCAGCCGATCGAGTTTCCGCTGAACGGCGTCATCAAATGCTGGACCGAAGGCGTGCAGCTGATGAAGGTCGGCGGCAAGGCCAAGCTCACCTGCCCCTCGGCCATCGCCTACGGTGAGCGCGGCGCGGGCGGCGTGATCCCGCCGAACTCAACGCTGGTGTTCGAGGTCGAGCTGCTCGGCATCAAGGGCAAGTAGGCCCGAGGGCCGCACACTCACCCCCAGCGCGTCTCGCTGTCGACGCGCAGCCGCTTGTCAGCCGTCGCGGCGGGCTTGGCGCCGGGGCCGATCGGCCGCGTCAGCGCGCTTTCCATCATCTGTCCCCAGGCGCCTTCGCCGGCTCGGCTGGCCAGCTCCACCTCGCGCTGCGCGACGCGGCGTTCGAAGGCATCGGGCGAACGTTCGGGCAGGCGGTCGAGCGCGCGCTTCGGGTCCTGACCGAAATGCTGTGCGGTGCGCTGCACCACGGCCTTGAACATCTGCGACACGCGCGAGGGCGTCACGTTCAGCTCGGCCGCCAGCTGCGCCGGCGTCAGGCCGATGCCCAGGTAGGCGTCGATCACCTGGCGCTCGCGCTCGGGCAGCGACGCGAAGAATCGCTCCAGCCGGCGCATGACGATGCCGGTGTCCACACGCGCCTCGACCTCGTCGTGCGGCGTGGCCGCGCGGACCTCGGCCGGCTCGTCGTCGCCGTCGTCCTGTGCGCTGCTGCTCTTGGCGCGGCCTTCCAGTTCGGCCTGTTCCAGCTTGGCGATCTCGTCGATGCTCATGTCGCACAGTTCGGCCAGCTGGGCCATGGCCGGCTCGCCGCCGTGCACGCTGCGCCAGCGCTCGCGCGCGATCTGCAAGGCCTTGATCTTGCGCCGCTGGCCGCGGCCCAGGTGATCCATCTGGCGCAGCTCGTCGAGCATCGCGCCCTTGACGCGGGCACGCGCGTAGCGCAGGAAGGCCTCGGTGGCCTCGGGCGAATCGCGGTCGCCTTCCCACTGGAAGCCCAGCGAGGCCTGCGCCACGGCGATCAAGCCGACCTGGATCAGGTCGGCCTTCTCCACGTTGGACGGCAGGTGGCGGGCCAGCGCCTGGGCCTGCTTGCGCACCCAGGACTCGTTCTTCGCGATCAGCGAGGAAGGCACGCCTTGCATCGAAATCATGCTGCGATGCTATGCGCCGGGGGCGCCGCACAGGGCGCAAAAACTACCGCATTCGCAGGCTGATTGAGGGTTTCACGCAGCGCGGCGCATCTTGCTTACGGCGCTTACACCCAGCAACACCAGCGCGCCGGCGACCACGCCCACCAGCGCATTCAGCAGGCTGGGCGTCAGCGCGGAGAACAGTCCACCCAGCGCGGGTGTGGATGCCATCGCCTCGGCCGCCGCTTGGATGCCGTGGTGCAGCCACGGCACACCATGGGTGAGGATGCCGCCGCCCACCAGGAACATCGCCGCGGTGCCGGCCACCGACAGCGCCTTCATCAGCCAGGGCGCGGCGCGCAGGATGCCGCGGCCCACAGCGCGCTTGAAGCCGGCCCAGGCCATCGCGCCGGCGCTGCGCGACAGGTGCAGCCCGGCATCGTCGAGCTTGACGATGCCCGCGACCAGGCCGTACACGCCCACCGTCATCAGCAGCGCGATGCCCACCAGCACCGCCACGCGCGTGCCGAAGGGCGCGTGCGCCACCGTGCCCAGCGTGATGGCGATGATCTCGGCCGAGAGCACGAAGTCGGTGCGGATCGCGCCCTTGATCTTGTCCCGCTCGAAGGCCACCGGGTCCAGCGCCACGTCGGCCAGCTTGCGCGCCAGCTCGGCATGCGCCGCCGCATCGTCCTCGGGCCTGTGCAGGAACCGGTGTGCCAGCTTCTCGAAGCCTTCGTAGCACAGGAAGGCGCCGCCGACCATCAGCAGCGGCGTCACGGCCCAGGGCGCGAAGGCGCTGATCAGCAGCGCCAGCGGCACCAGGATGGCCTTGTTGAGCAGCGAGCCCTTGGCCACCGCCCACACCACCGGCAGTTCGCGCTCGGGCGACACGCCGGTGACCTGCTGCGCGTTCAGCGCCAGGTCGTCGCCGAGCACGCCGGCGGTCTTCTTGGTCGCCGCCTTGGTGAGCAGCGCCACATCGTCGAGCACGCTGGCGATGTCGTCGATCAGCGCCAGCAGGTTGGCAGCGGCCATTCAGCCTCTGCGCGCGGCGATGTAGCGCTGCTGCATCGCCTGGGTCTCGGTATCGCGATAGGCGGCCAGCAGCGCATCGGCGTCGGCCTCGCTGCCGGCCACGCTGCACAGGCCGTCGGCGGCGGCGGCGAAGCGCTGCTTGGTGCTGCGCAGCGCGTTCAGCGGCCGCTGCGCCAGGCGCCTTGCCCAGGCCATGGCCTGCGCGTCCAGTTCGGCCGTCGGCACCACGCGGTTGACGAAGCGCCAGGCCAGCGCCTGGGCGGCATCGAAGGCATTGCAGTCCAGCACCAGCTCCATCGCCACGGCCGGCCCGAGCAGGCGGATCAGCCGCGGCACGCCGCCCCAGCCCAGCGGAATGCCGATCTCCATCTCGGGGATGGCAAAGCGCGCGTCGTCGGCGGCGATGCGCAAGTCGCAGGCCGCCGCCAGCAGCACGCCGCCGCCGATGCAGTGGCTGCGCACGGAGGCCAGCGTGATCGCCGGGATGGCTTCTACAGCTTCGATCAGTCGGCGCCCGAGGTCGGTGGCCTCGCGGTCGATGGGCCGCTGCGCACCGCGCATCGCATCCAGGTCGAAGCCGGCGCAGAAGGCGCGGCCTTCGCCGCCCAGCATCAGGAGGCGCAGATCGCTCAGCGTGGCCAGCCAGCGGCTGGCGGCGATGATCTCGTGCATCAGCGCGGGCGACAGCGCGTTCAGCTTGGCCGGGCGGTTCAGCATCAGGCGGCCGATGCCGTCGTCGATATGCAGGCTCAGGAAGTCGAATCGGGGAACGGTGTCGTCTGCCATCATCGCGCCATGATATTCGGCAGGGCCTGCAGCGCATGGAGCACTACGAGGTCGTGATCGTCGGCGGCGCGGCCGTGGGCAGCGCCGCCGCCTACTTCCTGGCCAGCACACCGGTTTTCGATGGCCGGCTGCTGGTGCTGGAACAGGATTTCAGCTACCAGCACTGCGCCACCACGCTGTCGGCGGCCTCGGTGCGGCACCAGTTCTCGACGCCGGAGAACATCCGCATGTCGATGTTCGGCAGCGACTTCATCCGCCAGGCGCCGACGCTGCTGGCGGTGGACGGCGAAACCCCCGACCTGGCCTGGCGCGAGGGCGGCTACCTGTTCCTGGCCAGTGCCGCCGGGCTGGACACGCTGCGCAATAACCACCGCACGCAGCGTGAGCTGGGTGCCGAGGTGCAGCTGCTCGAACCCGCTGCGCTGCGCGCGCGCTTCGGCTGGCTGCGTGTGGACGACCTGGCCGGCGGCTCGCTGGGCCATCGCGGCGAAGGCTGGCTCGACGCCTATGGGCTGATGATGGCGCTGCGCCGCAAGGCGATCTCGCTCGGCGCGCGCTACCGGCAAGCGCGTGTATCGCAGCTGCTGCGCAGCGGCGCACGGGTGCAGGGCGTGCTGCTGGACGACGGCACACGCATCGGCTGCGGCACGCTGATCAACACCGCCGGCACCGGCGCCGCGGCGCTGGCGCGCAGCGCCGGCATCGAGCTGCCGGTGCAGCCGCGCAAGCGCTGCGTGTTCCATGTGCGCAGCCCGGCCCGCACGCCGGGCTGCCCGCTGGTCATCGACCCCAGCGGCGTGTACTTCCGTCCGGAGGGCGAAGGCTGGCTGTGCGGCGTGGCCCCGCCGGAGGCCGAAGACCCGGCCTGCGAGGACTTCGAGGTGCAGCACGCGCTGTTCGACGATGTCATCTGGCCGGTGCTGGCGGCACGGGTCGAGGGCTTCGAGGCACTGCGCGTGATGCGCGCCTGGGCCGGCCACTACGACCTCAACCTGCTGGACCACAACATGATCCTCGGCGCGCACCCGCAGATTCACAACCTGCTGTTCGCCAACGGCTTCAGCGGCCATGGGCTGCAGCATGCACCGGCGGTCGGCCGCGCACTGGGCGAGCTGGTGCTGCATGGCGAGTTCCGCACGCTGGACCTGCAGCGCCTGGGCTGGGCGCGCGTGCTGCAGAACCGGCCGCTGCGCGAGAGCAACGTGGTGTAGGACGAGGGGATCGCCATGCTTCCTGGAACCATCGGCTGGCCCGAAGACCTCGCGGCGCGCTACCGCGCCGCCGGCCATTGGGACGGCAGCACGATCTTCGGCTTGCTGCAACGCGCGGCCGCGCGCTGGCCCGACAAGGCCGCGCTGGTGGCGGGCGAACGCCGGCTGAGTTACGCCGAACTGCTGCAGCAGGCCACCCGGCTGGCGGCCCGGCTGCTGGCGCTGGGCCTGGCACCGCGCGACCGCGTGCTGATGCAGCTGCCGAACATCGTCGAGTTCGCCGTCGTCTATTTCGCGCTGGCGCGCCTCGGTGCCATTCCGGTGATGGCGCTGCGTTCGCACCGGCATGCGGAAGTGCGGCATTTCCTCGAAGCCTCCGGCGCCGTGGCCTATGTCATCGCCGACCGCATCGGCGACTTCGACTACCGCGACATGGCCGAGCCGCTGCGCGCCGAAGCGCCTGCGCTGCGCCACGTGATCGTCGTCGGCGAGGCGCGGCCGGGGCAGCAGGCCTATGCCGAACTGATGCGCGACGGCCCCTTCGAGCCGCCGCAGGTGCAGGTCGACCCGGCCGAAGTCGGCACGATGCTGCTGTCCGGCGGCACCACCTCGATGTCCAAGCTGATCCCGCGCACGCACCAGGACTACGTGCTCAACGCCAGGCTGTGCGGCCGCGCGGCCGGCTTCGACGAGCACACGGTGTTCATGGCCATCCTGCCGCTGGGCCACAACTACAACCTGGCCTCGCCGGGCATGCTGGCCACGCTGCTGTACGGCGGCACCGTGGTGCTGCCACCGTCGACACAGACCGATCAGATCTTCGCCACCGTGCAGCGCGAGCGCGTCACGCACATCGCCGCGGTGGTGCCGTTGATCGCCACCTGGCTGGCCAGCGATGTGCAGACGCGCTACGACCTGTCCTCGCTGAAAGTGGTGCAGAACGGCGGCGCACGGCTGGCGCCGGAGCTGCGGGCGCGGCTGCGCGAGCGCTTCGGCTGCACGCCGCAGGAGATCTACGGCACCGCCGAAGGGCTGATCAACATGACGCGGCTGGACGACGACGACGAGGCATTGCTGCACAGCTCCGGCGCGCCGGTGTGCGAGGCCGACGAGATCCGCGTGCTCGACGCGCAGGACCGCGACGTGGCCGACGGCGAGAGCGGCGAGCTGGTGACACGCGGGCCCTACACCATCCGCGGCTATTACAACGCCGCCGACAAGAACGCCGAGGCCTTCACCGCCGACGGCTTCTACCGCATGGGCGACATCGTGCGCAAGCGCGGCCGCCACGTCTATGCCGAAGGCCGGCGCAAGGATTTCATCAACCGCGGCGGCGAGAAGATCAGCTGCGAGGAGATCGAGAACCTGATGTTCGCGCACCCCAAGGTCAAGACCGCCACGCTGGTGGCCATGCCCGATGCGGTGTTCGGCGAGAAGGCCTGCGCCTTCGTGGTGCCGCACCCGGGCCAGGACCTGAGCTTCGACGAGCTGATCGCCTTCCTGCGCAGCCAGCAGATCGCCAGCTTCAAGCTGCCCGAAAGGCTGGAGATCGTCGACGAGCTGCCGGTCAGCCCGGTGGGCAAGATCCTCAAGCGCCAGCTGCGCGAGGCCATCGCGCTGAAGCTGCAGCAGGAGCAGGACGCATGAAGGTGCTGATCGCCGGCGCCGGCCCGGCCGGCCTGTACCTGGCCTACCTGCTGAAACGCCAGGATGCGCGCCACCGGATCCGCATCGTCGAGCAGAACCCGCCGGATGCGACCTTCGGTTTCGGCGTCGTCTTCTCCGACCGCGCGCTGGACTTCCTGCGCGACGACGACGAGGACACGCATGCGCTGATCGTGCCGGCAATGCGCCGCTGGCGATCCTTGAGCCTGGTGCACCGCGGCCAGCGCATCACCATCGACGGCGTCGGCTTCGCCGCCATCGGCCGGCTGCAGCTGCTGCAGCTGCTGCAGCAGCGGCTGGCGACGGTCGGCATCACGCCGGAGTACGGCCACAGGCTCGCCGACCCGCAGGCCCTGCAGGGCCACGACCTGGTGGTCGCGGCCGACGGCGCCAATTCCTTCGTGCGGCAGCTGCAGGAGGCGGCCTTCGGCACGAAGGTCGAAGCGCTCGACAACCACTTCGTGTGGTACGGCACCACGCAGCCCTTCGACACCTTGACGCAGACCTTCGTCGACACGCCCTGGGGCTGCATGAACGCGCACCACTACCCGTATACCGAAGGCATGAGCACCTTCATCGTCGAATGTGCGCCCGACACCTGGCAACGCGCCGGCTTCGCGCAGAAGACCGAGGACGAGGCTCGCGCCGTGCTGGAGCAGGTCTTCGCCCGGACGCTGGCCGATCGGCCGCTGGTGGCCAACAAATCGTCGTGGCGCCGGTTCCCGAAGATCCGCAACGCGCGCTGGTCGGTCGGCAACACCGTGCTGGTCGGCGATGCGCTGCGCACGGCGCACTTTTCCATCGGCTCGGGCACGCGGCTGGCCTTCGAGGACGTGATCGCACTGGCCAAGGCGCTGCGCGAACACGGCACCGACCTGCCTGCCGCGCTGCAGGCCTACGAGGCCGCGCGCCGGCCCGTCGTGGACAAGCTGGTCGATGCGGCCAACCGCAGCGCCGGCTGGTACGAGAACTTCGTCGAGCACATGCAGCTCGAACCCTGGGCCCTGGCCTGGAGCTACATCCAGCGCAGCGGGCGCATCGACACGCCCAAGCTGCGCCAGGTGTCGCCGCGCTTCGTGGCTGGCTACGAGGCCTGGGCGGCAGATAATCGGCGATGAATCCCGCGCCCGCTTCGACTCCCACCGATTCCTTCGCCAGCCTGCCGCTGCCGCCGGCCACGCTGCACAACCTGCAGCGGCTGGGCTACGACACGATGACGCCGATCCAGGCCGCCAGCCTGCCATTGGCGCTGGCCGGGCACGACCTGATCGCCCAGGCCAAGACCGGCAGCGGCAAGACCGCCGCCTTCGGCCTGGCGCTGCTGGCCAACCTGAACCCGCGCCGCTTCGCGGTGCAGTCGCTGGTGCTGTGCCCGACACGCGAGCTGGCCGAGCAGGTGACCCAGGAGCTGCGCCGCCTGGCCCGCGCCGAAGACCACGTCAAGATCCTGACGCTGTGCGGCGGCGCGACGATGCGTCCGCAGCTGGCCAGCCTGGAACATGGCGCGCACATCGTCGTCGGCACGCCGGGGCGCATCATGGACCACTTGGAACGCGGCAGCCTGGACCTGCAGGCCTTGAACACGCTGGTGCTGGACGAAGCCGACCGCATGCTCGACATGGGTTTCCACGACGACATCGCGACGGTGGCCCGGCAGTGCCCGGCGCAGCGCCAGACGCTGCTGTTCTCGGCCACCTATCCCGAAGGCATCGCCAAGCTCAGCGCCGCCTTCATGCGCCAGCCGAAGGAAGTCAAGCTGCTGCAAACCCATGCCGCCGCCAAGATCCGCCAACGCTTCTACGAGGTGCGCGAAGACCAGCGCCTGCATGCGGTGTCGCTGCTGCTCAACCACTACCGGCCGGTCAGCACGCTGGCTTTCTGCAATACCAAGCAGCGCTGCCGCGAGCTGGTGCAGGTGCTTCGCGGCATGGGCTTCGCCGCACTCGAACTGCACGGCGACCTCGAACAGCGCGACCGCGACCAGGTGATGGTGCAGTTCGCGGGCCAAAGCATCAGCGTGCTGGTGGCCACCGACATCGCCGCGCGAGGGCTGGACATCACCGGCCTGGAGGCGGTGGTCAACGTCGACATCACGCCCGATGCCGACACGCACACGCACCGCATCGGCCGCACCGCGCGTGCCGACGCTTCGGGCTGGGCCTTCAGCCTGGCCAGCATGGACGAGATGGGGCGGATCGGCCAGATCGAACAGGCTCTGGGCTTCAGCAGCGAATGGCACAAGCTGGATGAACTCAGCGATACCGGGGATGCACCGCTGCGTCCACCGATGCGCACGCTGCAGATCCTGGGCGGGCGCAAGGAGAAGATCCGCCCCGGCGACGTGCTGGGCGCGCTGACCAAGGATCTGGGCTACCCCGGCGCGGCCATCGGCAAGATCAACGTCAACGAGTTCTCCACCTACGCGGCGGTGCAGCGCGATATCGCCGCCGATGTGCTGAAGCGCCTGTCGGCCGCCAAGATCAAGGGGCGCAGCGTCAAGCTGCGGCTGCTGCCGGGCTGAGCGGCGCTACTTCTCCACCAGTCGATCGCGCCCCGAGGCCTTGGCCTCGTACAGCGCGTGGTCGGCGCGGGCCAGCGCGTCGCGCAGCGCCTCGCCGTTGCGCCAGGCGGTGAGTCCGGCCGAGAAACTGACGCGCATGTGCGCGTGGTCGCCCCAGGCCTCGTCGCGCGCCAGCAGCCGGCGCAGCCGCTCGAAGCCCATGCGTGCCTCGTCCGGCCGGGTGTCGGGCAGCATGACCAGGAACTCCTCGCCGCCCCAGCGCGCCAGCACGTCGGTCTCGCGCATCGACGCCGCCGCGTGGCGCGCAAACAGCCGCAGCACCTCGTCGCCGGCGGCGTGGCCGTGATGGTCGTTGACGCGCTTGAAGTGGTCGATGTCCACCAGGCACAGGCAGGGCAGGCTGCCGCTGCGCATGGCGCGGCGCTGCTCCAACGCCGCCAGTTCTTCCATGTGGCGGCGGTTCACCAGTCCCGTCAGGTCGTCGCGCGTGGCCAGCTTGTGGATGCGCGCCAGCGCGTTCTGCAGTTCGGCCTTCTGCAGCTTGAGCCGGGTGCGCATCTCCGACAGGTCGCCGGCCAGCATCGAGATCACCGGCAGCACCACCGCGGCAAAGGCGAAGTGGATGCGCTCGATGACCGGGTCGAAGGTCTGCGGCGCGTGCGTGGCCATGGCCAGCATCACCAGCCCGAGCACGGTGACCGCAAACAAGCCCAGCGCGCGCGAGGCCCTGGGGCTGAGCGTGAAGGCCGCGAACACCAGCACCAGCGCCACGATCATCAGCAACATGCCGCGCACCGGCGGGTTGATCACGTAGGCCGCGGCCATCGCGACGATGGCGAAGACCATCTGCTGCAGGGTCAGCGCCGGGTCGGCGAAACGCAGCGTCAAACCACTGCGCATCAGCAGGAAGAAGCCGAGGATGCCCGGGAACAGGCACAGGATCAGCCAGTGGGCCAACTGAGGGTCGGACAGTCCCGCCTCGGCCGACCACCACTGCCCCAACGCGGCCAGCAGGTACACGCCCGAGGCCACCAGCGTGCGGCGCATGCGGATGCGCTGCTTGCGGTCGGGGCCGAACAGCCAGTCCTCGGGGTGATGCGGCAGGGCGAGTTGCATGCGTGAAAACCGCGCGTGCCCCTCGGGCTCGGTGAGCAGCGCTGCCGGGATATCGACGCCCGCAAACGGGCATTGAGGTCGTACGCACGATCGGAGCCCGAAGCTGCGCATTCGCACGCACTTGCCCGCCGGGAGTTTCGTTTTGTTACGTTTTTCAATTTAAATGTGCGTTTTACACATTTACACTGAATGCAGTGCGATCGACATCCGTTCGCCGACACCCAGGAGTCTTCACATGCCGCCCCTTCCTTCCTTCTGTCGCTCCCCTGCCGCCGCGCTGCTGCTGGCCACCGTCGCCCTCGTGGCCGCCTGCGGCGGCAGCGGCGATGCCGACGGTGCTTCGGCCGCGGGCACTGCCACGGCCTACGTCGAGGGGCCGATCTCCGGCTTCGGGTCGATCATCGTCAATGGCGTGCGCTACGACGACAGCAGCGCCGTGGTGCTGGACGACGACGACGCCAGCCATGACCGCGACGCGCTGAAGCTGGGCATGATGGTCGCCATCGATGCCGCCCAGGTGGACCGCAGCAGGGCGAGAGGCCAGGCGCTGCGCATCCGCTTCGGCAGCGAGATCGTCGGTCCGGTCGACCGCGTGGAGGCGGCCGCCGGCACGCTGGTGGTGCTGGGCCAGACGGTGCGCGTCAACGCCGCCACGGTGTTCGACGACGACCTGGCCGGCGGACTGGCCGCGCTGGACGCCGGCACGGTGCTGGAAGTGCATGCGCTGTTCGACGCCGCCAGCGGCAGCTACACCGCCACGCGCATCGACGACGAGTCCGACGCCCGCGTGTACCGCCTGCGCGGCCGCGTCGCCAGTCTCGACAGCGCCGCCAGGACCTTCACGCTCGGCGACGCCACCATCAACTATGCCGGCCTGAGCGCGCCGGCCGGGCTGGCCAACGGCCAGCGCGTGCGCGTGCAACTGCAGACCGCACCGGTGGCCGGCGAATGGGTCGCGGTGGCGCTGAACGGCGCGCGCAAGCTCGAAGACCGCGACGAGGCGGAACTGCAGGGCACGGTCACGGCCTTCGACTCGATCACCCGCTTTGAGGTCAACGGCGTGCCGGTGAACGCCGCCGGTGCCCGCTTCCCGGACGGTGCCGCGGGCGTGGTGCTGGGCGCGCGGGTGGAGGTCGAAGGCCGCATGCGCGACGGCGTGCTGGTGGCGCAGGAGGTGGAACTCGACGACCCCGAGGCCGGCGAATCGGCCGACTTCGAGCTGCACGGCCGCATCGGTGCGCTCGACACCGCGGGCCGCAGCTTCATGCTGCGCGGCATGCGCGTGCACTACGGCGGCAACCCGGTCTACGAGGACGGCAGCGCCGCCGACCTGGCCGACGGCCGCCGGGTCGAGGTCAAGGGGGAACTCTCGGCCGACCGCACGTCGCTGCAGGCGCGCGAGATCGAGTTCGAGTGATCCCGCCGGCACGGTGCTGTTCCAATGCAGCCTGTGCCCCCGATGCCCGCAGCCACCCCCGCCGATGCCGAAGCGCAGGCGCTGCAGCAAGCGCTGCGCGCGGTGCTTGCGCCGCTGGCGCAGCTGGCGGTGGCCCAGGGCATGCCCTATGCCGCGCTGGAGGCCACGCTGAAGCGGGCGGTGGTGCAGGCCGCGGCCGCGGCCCACCCTCAGGTGGCGCCGCAGCGCAGCGTCAGCCGCATCAGCACCGCCACCGGCATCAACCGCCGCGAGGTCACGCGCCTGATGCAGGCCGATGCCGGCGCGCCGCGCCAGCCCCGCTCGCCGGCCAGTGCGCTGTTCGCGCACTGGCTCAGCGACCCCGCCTACCTGGACGCGCAGGGCGCGCCACGCGTGCTGCCGCGGCTGGGTGCGGTGCCGAGCTTCGAGGCGCTGGCGCAGGCGGTGACGCGCGACGTGCACCCGCGCAGCCTGCTCGACGAACTGCTGCGCCTGAAGCTGGCCACGCTGGACGAGGCGGCCGACACCGTGGCGCTGCTGCGCGGTGGCTTCGTGCCGCGCGGCGACCGCCGGCGCATGCTCGGCTTCCTGTCCGACAACGTCGGTGACCACCTGCGCGCCGCGGTCGAGAACCTGCTCGCCGACGGCAGCCGCCATTTCGAGCAGGCGGTGTTCGCCGACGGCCTGTCGGCCGCATCGGTGCAGCGCCTGCGCACGCTGATCGGCCCCCAATGGAAGGCGCTGCTCGAGGCGCTGGTGCCGCCTCTCGAACAATGGGTGAAGGCCGATGCGCCCCTGCCCGCCGAACAGAAGCACCGCGTGCGCATCGGCCTGTTCGCCTTCGATGACCTGCCGGCGGCCACGGCGCCTGCCAGCGACGAGACACCCCCACTCCAACCCAAGCGCCGCGTGCGCAAGAGTCGAGCCCCATGACCTCACACCTGCCGCTTCACAACACCTGGCGCCGCCTGGCGCAAACTCTGCTGCTGCTGACCGCCGGCCTGCTGTTCGGCTGCGGCGGCGGAGGCGGCGTCGGCACCGGCGGCACCGGCACCTATGCCGCGGGCACCATCACCGGCTTCGGCTCGATCATCGTCAACGGCATCCACTTCGACGACGGCAGTGCCAGCGTGGTGGACGACGACGATGTCGTGCGCAGCCGCGATGCGCTGAAGCTGGGCATGACGGTGGGCATCGACAGCGATGCCATCGTCAGCAGCACCGGCGGCCGCCGTGCCACGGCACGCCACATCCGCCTGGGCAGCGAGATCGCCGGCCCGGTGAGCGCGGTGGACATGGCCGCCGGATCGCTGTCGCTACTGGGCCAGACGGTGCGCGTCGGGCCCCTGACGGTGTTCGATGCGGACATCGTCGGCGGCCTGGCCGGCATCGCCGTGGGCCGCAGCATCGAGGTGTATGCGCAGTACGACGCGGCCAGCGGCCGCTACCAAGCCACGCGCATCGACGCGCGCGACGCCGCCGCGGGCTGGCACCTGCGCGGCCCGGTGGCCGCGGTCGACACCGCGGCGCAACGCCTGCGCATCGGCGCGCTCGATCTCGACTACGCGGCGGCGCGCCAGCGCCCGGCCATGCTGGCGGTGGGCGACATCGTGCGCGTGCGCGTGAGCCGGGTGTCCGGCGCTTTCGGCGGCTGGGTGGTCGATGCCTTCGGCTCCGCCGTGCGCGCGCCCAGCGACCGCGACGAGGTCGAACTGGAAGGCCGTGTGTCCGGCTTCGTCTCGGCCACGCGCTTCAGCGTCGACGGCGTGCCGGTCGACGCGTCGGCCGCCCGCTTCCCGGACGGCAGTGTCGGCCTGCGCCTGGGCGCGCATGTCGAGGTGTCCGGCGCGCTGCGCGGCGGCACGCTTATCGCCACCGAAGTGTCGCTGGAGGACGAGGACGAGGAGCTCGAGCGCGGCTTCGAGCTGGAAGGCCCGATCGAGGCGGTGAACCGCGCGCAGCGCACTTTCAGGCTGCGCGGCCATAACATCAGCTGGGCGCGCGGCGACCTGCGGCTGGAGGACGGCACGCTCGCCGACATCGTGGTCGGCCGCGAGGTCGAGGTCGACGCGCAGCTGGCCGCCGACGGCGTCAGCCTGGAGGCCACGCACATCGAGTTCGACTGAAAGCTTCTCAGCCGAAAGCCAGCGGCACGGTTTCGTCGTCCTCGTCGACCAGGAAACCGCCGCTCTGGTGCGCCCACAGCCGCGCGTACAGCTCGCCCTGTTCGAGCAGGCTGCGGTGGTCGCCCATCTCGACGACGCGGCCCTGGTCCAGCACCACCAGCCGGTCCATCGCGGCGATGGTCGACAGCCGGTGGGCGATGGCTACCACCGTCTTGCCTTCCATCAGCCGGTACAGGCTGGCCTGGATGGCAGCTTCGACCTCGCTGTCCAGCGCGCTGGTGGCTTCGTCCAGCAGCAGGATCGGCGCGTCCTTCAACATCACGCGCGCGATGGCGATGCGCTGGCGCTGCCCGCCCGACAGCTTGACGCCGCGTTCGCCGACATGCGCGTCGTAGCCCTTGCGGCCGGACGGGTCGCTCAGGCCGAGGATGAACTCGTGGGCCTCGGCGCGCTTCGCGGCGGCCACCATGTCGACCTCGGTGGCGTCGGGCCGGCCGTAGAGGATGTTGTCGCGCACCGAGCGGTGCAGCAGCGAGGTGTCCTGCGTGACCATGCCGATCTGCGCGCGCAGGGAATCCTGCGTGACGCTGGCGATGTCCTGGCCGTCGATGAGCACGCGGCCCGACTCCACGTCGTGGAAACGCAGCAGCAGGTTGACGATGGTGCTCTTGCCGGCGCCGGAGCGGCCGACCAGGCCGATCTTCTCGCCCGGGTGCACCTGCAATGTCAGCCGGTCGACCACCCGCGGGCCGGCGCTGGCGCCGTAGCGGAAGCTGACCTCGTCGAACTGCAGCTCGCCGCGCACGACACGCAGCGGCAACGCGCCGGGCCGGTCCAGCACCGTCTGCGGCCGCGACAAGGTGTTGATGCCGTCCTGCACCGTGCCCACCTGCTCGAACAGGTTGGCCATCTCCCACATCACCCAGTGCGAGATGCCGTTCAGGCGCAGCGACATCGCGGTGGCCGCGGCCACCGCGCCCACGCCCACCTGCCCCTGCGTCCACAGCCACAGCGTGGCGCCGGCGGTGGCCAGGATCAGCCCGATGCCGAGCACGTGGTTCATGATCTCGAAGCCGCTGACCAGGCGCATCTGCACATGCACCGTGACCAGGAACTCCTGCATCGCCGAGCGCGCATAGCCGGCCTCGCGCCCGGCATGCGAGAACAGCTTGACGGTGGCAATGTTGGTGTAGGCGTCGGTGATGCGCCCGGTCATCAGCGAGCGCGCGTCGGCCTGCGCCTTGGCGCTGCGCGCCAGCCGCGGCACGAAGTAGCGCAGCGCCAGCGCATACAGCAGCACCCAGGCCAGGAAGGGCAGCAGCAGCCAGGCATCGAAACCGCCGACCACCACCACCATGGTGACGAAGTAGATCAGCACGAACACCAGGATGTCGGCCAGGATCATCCACACGTCGCGCACCGCCAGTGCCGTCTGCATCAGCTTGGTGGCGATGCGCCCGGCGAACTCGTCCTGGTAGAAGTTCATGCTCTGCTGCAGCAGCAGGCGGTGGAAGTTCCAGCGCAGCCGCATCGGGAAGTTGCCGGCCATCGCCTGCTGCTTCAACATCGACTGGCCGGCCACCAGCAGCGTGCTGCCCACCAGCACCGCGCCCAGCAGCAGCAGCGTCGTGCCGTGCTGCGCCCACAACTGCGCGGGCTGCACGGGGCCGAGCCAGTCGACGATGCGGCCGAGCATGGCAAAGAGCAGCGCCTCGAACACGCCGATGGCGGCGGTAAGCAGCGTCATCAGCGCGATGTAGCGGCGCAGGCCGTGGCTGCAGGCCCAGACGAAGGGCCCGAAGCCGCGCGGCGGCAGCGTCGGCGCGCCTTCGGGATAGGGCTGGACGAGTCTTTCGAAGGCTGCAAACAACACGGTCTCCGCGCGCGCATGGCAAGGGCGGCAAGGGTAGCGGATCCGCCGCTGCACAATCGGGCATGGCCACCTGCCCTGCCCCGGCTGCCACCCAGCGCACGCGACGATGAGCGTGTCCGCGCTGGTGGCACAGTATGGCTACGCCTTCGTCTTCGCGGGCGCGCTGGCCGAGGGCGAATCGGTGCTGCTGGCGGCCGGCTTCGCGGCACATCGCGGCATGCTGAAGCTGCACGAGGTGATGGCCGTCGCCTTCGTCGCCGCCGCGCTCGGCGACCAGCTGTGCTTCTACCTCGGGCGGCACCACGGCCCGCAGCTGCTGACACGCTTTCCTTCGCTGCAGGCGCAGGTGAAGCGCGTCGAGCCGATGCTGGCACGCCATCCCAACGCCGCGATCCTGAGCCTGCGCTTCCTCTACGGCCTGCGCACCGCCGGACCGATCGCGCTGGGCACGCTGGGCGTGTCACGCGGGCGCTTCGCGCTGCTGAACCTGCTCAGCGCAGCGCTGTGGGCGCTGGCCTTCAGCCTGCTGGGCTACCAGTTCGGCGATGCGCTGGACCGGCTGCTGCCACAGCTGCGCACGGTGGAGGAAGGCGTGCTGCTCGCGCTGCTGGGTGTGGCCCTCGTCTGGACGCTCTGGCGGCACCAACGTGCACGCCGCATGGCGCGGCACTGAAGCCATGCCCGACCGCGGCTACGCGCTCTTCGATACCGCACTCGGCTGCTGCGGCGTGGCCTGGGGTGCACAGGGGCTGCTCGCGCTGCAGCTGCCCGAGGCCGATGCGGCCACGGTGCGCGCGCGGCTGCGGCGGCGTGCACCCGGCGCCGTCGAGATGCCGCCATCGCCGCTGGCGCAGCAGGCCATCGATGGCGTCACCGCGCTGCTGCGCGGCGAGCGCGTCGACCTGTCGCAACTGGAACTGGACCTGCGCGGCGTACCTGCGCTGCACGCACGCATCTACGACATCGTGCGGCGCATCCCCTGCGGCCGCACGCTGAGCTACGGCCAGGTCGCCGAACAGCTGGGCGAGCGCCAGCTCGCGCGTGCGGTGGGCCAGGCGATGGCGCGCAACCCCTTCGCGCCGGTGGTGCCCTGCCACCGCGTGCTCGGTGCGAACGGCCGGCCCGGCGGCTTCTCGGCGCGCGGCGGGCTGCGCACCAAGCTGCGGCTGCTGCTGATCGAAGGCGCCCAGCTGTCGAGCGAGCCCGATCTGTTTGCGGACGGGACTTGACAACGGGCGCCGTGTGCCCGCGTGCAATAGCGCGCAATAGTTGACGCCTGTTGTTGCAGCGCCGGTGGCATCATCGCCCGTGCGCGCAGGCTCCGGGTGTGTCGCCCGATGGCGGCACGCAGACGTTGCGGAGCTGCACGCAAGGCGCCGTGGGCCACAGGGTTCCCGGCAAGGACAACGCGGAGGCGGCCACCGCCCTGACGCCAACAACGAGGTGCGCCCTTGAGCGTGGGACTCCAGCGATGAGCGAGATTGCGCGAATCAGCGCCCAGGCCGTCCGTGCCGGCACCTCCGACCCCGACGAGTTCCAGATGCCGCTGCCGGGTCTGTTCGCCGATCTGGAACTGGGCCGCGGCTCGGTGCTGCTGGACGATGACTTCCAGCGCAGCCCCAGCCTGGTGAAGCTGCAGCTGCTGCGCGACTGGCAGCGCTCGCTGGCGCGCTACCGCACGGATGCGATGACGCAGTTCGCGCGCGAACTCACCGGCGGCGCCCCCAGCCTGCGCAGCAACGAGCGCCTGGCACTGGTCAAGTCCACCTGCGAAGCGCTGCGCATCGAACTGCCCTCGGGTTTCGACGCCTTGATGACCGAGTCGTGAGCAGCGCACGCAGCTCCTCGATGCCGCCGACGGCGGCTGAGCTGTCCGCGCCCTTCCGACCCTCGCGCTTCGGCGAACGCTTCGGCCCGAAGGTCGACGCTGCATTGCTGCCACAGGTCTGCGACGAGCAACTGAAAATGGTGCTCGGCCATACGCGGTTGGGCACGCTGGTAGCCACCGCCTTCGCAATCTTCCTGGCACTGCAGCTGCGCGGCTCGGCCTTGCCGGCCTGGCTGGTCGACGGCTGGCTGGTGGTCAAGATCGGCGTGGCGGCAGCCCGCATCTACCTCAGCGTGCGCTACGACCGGCTGGGCCACCCGGCCGGACTGCGCTGGAGCCGGCTCACCGACGCCTGGCTGCTGGCCGACGGCCTCGTCTGGGGTGTGGCAGGGTTCACGATGATGTCCGCGCCGATCCCGCTAACCTCGCTGGTGGGCTCGGCCATCGTCGGCGTGTCCTGCATCGCCACTTTCGGTTTGCAGTTCAGCAAACGCTCGACCGCGGCCTACGTGATGCCGATGATCTCGCTCACCGCGCTGGGTCTGTTCCTGCGCGGCGACGAATTCGGTTCGATCGCCGGCACCGGGGTGCTGATGCTGCTGGGGCTGCTGCTGGCCACGGCCATCGCCTCGGAGAAGCGGCTCATCGACGGACTGATGCTGCGCCTGCATGCGCAGGCGCTGACGCTGGAGAAGGACGAAGCCCTGAAGCTGGCACTGCGCCAGAGCGCGGTGAAGACGCAGTTCATCAGTAACGTCAGCCACGAGCTGCGCACGCCGCTGCACGGCATCCTGGGCGTGGCCCGGCTGCTGCATCTGGAGGCCAGCGATTCCGGCGTGGCGCGGCGCGTCGAGCTGATCGAATCCTCGGGCACGCACCTGCTGGGTCTGATCAACGACCTGCTCGACATCTCGCGCATCGAAGCTGGCCAGTTCGCGATGCGCAGCGAGCGCTTCGAACTCGGTGCGATGGTGCAGAACCTGGCCGACCTGTACATCGTGCGCGCCACCGAAAAAGGGCTGGGCTTCACCTTGACGCTGCAGCTGGACCAGCCTTGCTGGGTGACCGGCGACCCGGCGCGTGTGCGCCAGGTGCTGCACAACCTGCTCGGCAATGCCGTGAAGTTCACGCAGCAAGGGTCGATCACCCTGACCTTGATGCGCGACGCCGAGACCGGCCGGCTCAGCGCCGAGGTGCAGGACACCGGCCCTGGCATCGAGGCCTCCGAGTTGGTGCACGTCTTCGAGGCCTTCCGCCAGGTGGGCGGCGCGGCGTCGCGGCCCTTCGAGGGCACCGGGCTGGGCCTGACGATCGCGCGCGACATCGCCCAGGCCATGGGCGGCGACATCGGCATCCGCAGCACGGTGGGCGTGGGCACCTGCGCGCTGTTCACCGCGCTGCTGCCGGCCGCAGCGTCGCCGGAAGGCAACGCCCAGCCGGCAGTACCCGAGCCGCTGTCCGACACGGACTGCCCCTGCCGCGTGCTCATCGCCGAGGACGACGACGTGAACGCGGTCATTGCCACCGCATATCTGGAACACATCGGTGTGAGCACAGAACGCGTAAAGGACGGCCGCCAAGCCGTGCGCCATGCGCTGCGCGACGTCGACCGACCTGACCTGGTGCTGATGGACTGCCGCATGCCGACGATGGACGGCATGGCGGCCACGCGCGAGATCCGCACCCAGGAACGCAGCCTGGGCCTGCCGCGGGTGCCGGTCATCGCGTTGACCGCAACCACCTCCGACATCAACCGTCAGCTCTGCCTGAACGCCGGCATGGACGACTTCATGTCCAAGCCCTATACAAAGCAGCAACTGGAGCAGGTGCTCGGCCGCTGGCTGCGCCAGCGCGAGCCCAACACTCAGTCAGCCTGAGCAGACGCTGCGTGGCTCAACGGCCTCAAGCCGCCGCCAACTGCACCAGCCCGGGCACGGCTGGCAACAGGTTGGCGGGCTGCCGCTCAGGCAACTCGACCTTCAGGTCCTCGTGAAAGGTCTGCACCATGAAGCCGTACAGCGGATGCCGCGCCACGGCCCAGGCCCGCTCCGCGGCGACTACGTCGAAGGTCAGGATGTTGTGCATCAACCCGCCGGTGTGCGCCAACGGCACCAATTCGTCACGGCCGAGTGCGTCGATGAAGCCGAGGCGCCGATAGTTGCGGATCAGGGCCTGGTTGCGCGCGCCGATGACCATCCATTGCACATGCTGAGCGACGCAGAACAGATAGCTGGCCTTCATCAGGCACAGCTTGGTCAGCGGGTCGGCACCCACGCTCACGGCCAGGCGGGTGATCTCGGCACGCGGCACGGACGCGAGCCAGTCCGGCAGGGTCACGCTCTGCTCCATCATCAGTACGCCGGCATAGCTGGTCTGGATGCGCATGGTGCCGGTGGCACGGCCGCTGGCCTTGTCGCGACACAGGAACACGGTGGTGCCCGGAGCCTGGTCCAGCGCGTCGGGTTCCGCCAGACGCGCACCCATCTCCGGCAGGTGGCGGCCATAGGCCTGCGCACGTATGGCACAGGCATCGAGCAAATCGTCGTGCGACGCCGCCGGCTGGAGCGTAAACCCCAAGGTGCAACTGCTCATCGATACGATCCCCAACGAACTTTCTTTTCAGGTGGTCCAGTTGCAGACCCCCTGTTGGATCAAGCATAAGTCACAGTCAGCCCGGCAAGGCCAATCCTGTCGACCGACCCGCGGGTGCTTGCAGGAATGTGTGGTATGCACGCCGCAGTCGGGCGTGACACCTCCGCGGCGCGCTCGAATGTGTTAGCGCGCCTTGCGCCGCGGCGCCATCGCCGCGGTCTTCGGGCGCACGCCGAC
>CAYUPF010000020.1:21741-31560 GCA_964446545.1 uncultured Rubrivivax sp. | reverse complement strand
AACTCGAATTCAGGTCTTCGCATCGGACGAAGCGCACGCCGCGCGTCCGTGCGCGCAGGCGCGGGTCGAGCGAAGCCACGCTGAGCGGCTGGCCGCGCAGCGCCTCGAAGCAGCGCGCCGGCGTCTCGTCTTCCAACCGTTGCATCGCCTCTTGCCTGTAGACGCTCGGATGCGGCCACGGCATGACATTGCCCATCGCAAAGAGTGCCGGCAATTGATGACTCTGGCGTGACAGCGGCTCGCGGCCATCGACGTCGAGCGCGGCGCCGGCGAGGCGCCGCTGCAGCAGCGCCGATTCGTCGACGATCTTGCTGCGCGACACCTTCACCAGGAAGACAGCGGGCTTCATCAGCGCCAGCCGCGCGACGCCGAGCAGACACCGCGTCCGCGCATTCAGCACGCAGGGCACCGAGACCGCGTCGCTGGCGCACAGCAGCGCATCGAGCGCAGCGCAGAGTGCTGCACGCCCGCCGGCACGGCAGGGGGCGCGATTGCGGGTCGTAGACGAACACGCGCATGCGCAGAGCACCGGCTGCGGCGCGCACGCGCGGCAGCGATGTCGATGGCGTCGATGCCGACGCCGTACTTGACGGTGGCCTTGAGCCGCGTGGCGGCGGCGGCCACCGCCGCAGCCACCGCCGCGTAGCCCATCAACAGCAGGTCGGCGTCGGCCACCTCGCGTGCCAGCACCGGCTCGGGCGTGCCGTCGCTCAGCAGCAGCCGCGGCGCGCCGGCCCTCGCGCAGGCGCACATCGAACGGCGGCATCTGCAGTTCCCGGTCGGTACGCAAGACCTTGAAGCTGCGGGGCAGATCGGTCACGGGCCGCCTTCCTCAGCTGAGCCGCAGCGCAACCACGCCGCCGACGATGACCACGGCACCGCAGGCGCGCTGCATCCCGAAACGCTCCTTCAGCACCAGCACCGACAGCGCGGTGGCAAACAGCACCGAGGTCTCGCGCAGCGCCGACACCGCGGCCACCGGCGCGCGCGTCATCGCCCACAGCGCGATCCAGTACGAGCCCAGCGACGCCAGACCGCCCAGCGTGGCCAGCGGCCAGCGCCGGCGCGCGTAGGCCAGCATCGCCTGGCGCGCCGCGACGCTGCGCCGGGCGAACACCAGCGCCGGGTAGGGAATGCCGTCCAGCACGAACAGCAGCACCACGTAGCTGGCGGCGGTGTAGCCGGCCTCGGCGCTGATGCGCACGCCGCGGCCGTCGACGATGGTGTAGGCGGCGATGACCGCGGCATTGGCCAACGCGTAGCCGATGGCACGGCGGTGGTGCAGCGAGCGCGCCGGCCGCGCCAGCCCGACCAGCATCACGCCCACCGTGACCGCGCCCACGCCCAGCCAGGCGGCGGGCGTCAGCCGTTCGCCGAGCGCCGTGCTGCCCAGCGCCACCAGCAGCGGCGCACTGCCGCGCATGATCGGGTAGGTGCTGCCCAGGTCGCCGTGCTGATAGGC
This sequence comes from uncultured Rubrivivax sp., assembly GCA_964446545.1. Classification (GTDB taxonomy): domain Bacteria; phylum Pseudomonadota; class Gammaproteobacteria; order Burkholderiales; family Burkholderiaceae_C; genus Rubrivivax. The sequence continues at coordinate 30,098 of CAYUPF010000020.1, read as the reverse complement.
GCCGTTCAGCGTGATGTAGTAGGCCACGTGGATCAGCAGCGACATGCCGATGAAGGGCCAGGCCGCCACCGGCGGCAGGCCCACCCATACCAGCAGCGGCAAGGACACCAGCGCGCCGAGCAGGTGCACCAATGCCAGATCGAGCTGCTTGTCGCCGCTGGACTTGACGAGCGCGTTCCATGCCGCATGCAGCATCGCGCCGAGCAGCACCGCCAGCACCACGCTGGTAGACATCAGTGGGCCTGGATGCCGCAGCGCCAACCGTGACGCATGGATCTGGAGCGACCTAGCGAACGCCGCGCAACCGGCGCTGCCGGCCCGCTGGCGCTGCCGGCAGCGAGGACGCTGCCGGCGCTCGTAGGCGAGGAACAGTCCGCAGGGACTGTTCCTCGTCCGACTCGCCCCCCTGGGGGGAGCGCCGAAGGCGCTTCAGGGGGGGCCATGTCAGCGCCGCGTCTCGTCGGCCATCACCTCGGCCATGCGTGAATCGCGCAGCCGCGTGTCGGCCAGCACGCCGGCCGATTCGAGGATCGGGTAGGCGATCGAGCAGATGTGCGAATTGATGCGCTTGAGTTCGCTGATCAGGTCCAGGTGCAGGCTGCTGGTCTCGATGCTCTGCGCGGTGTTGTCGCGCAGCCGCGCGATGTGGCTGGCCGCGTACTCGTGCTCCAGGTCGCGAAAGCGCGCCTTTTCTTCCAGCAGCCGGCTCGCGTCCTTGACGTGGCCGTCGAGAAACACGCTCATGCCCAGGCGCAGGTTGGACAGCAGCCGCTCGTGCAGGTGGCTGATCTCGGCCATGCCGGCCTCGGAGAAGCTGCGCCCCTTCTGGATCTTCTTGTCCTCCACGTCCTGCAGCACGCGCTCGACGATGTCGCCGATCTGCTCCATGTTGATGGTGAAGCTGACGATGTCGGTCCAGCGCCGGCCTTCGCGCTCGGACAGCGCCTCGCGCGAGATCTGCGTCAGGTAGAACTTGATCGCCGAATACAGGTCGTCGACGGTGTCGTCCATATGGCGCAGCTGCGCCGACAGCTGCAGGTCGTTGCGGCGGATGACGTCGATCAGCCCGCGCAGCATGGTTTCCACCACGTCGGCCTGGTGCAGCGCCTCGCGCGCCGCGCAGGCGATGGCCAGCGACGGCGTCTGCAGCGCCACCGGGTCCAGGTGGCGCGGCCGGCTCTGCGACGGCGGCGGGGGCGGTGCCACCATCCAGCGTTCGAGCCAGCGCGCGAGCACGCCGGTCAGGCCGATGAACAGCAGCGCCAGCGCCACATTGAGCAGCAGATGGAAGGCCACCACCTGCTGCGGCACCTGCGGCAGCTGGCTTTCGAGCAGCCGCCGCGCCTGCGGCAGCCACGGCACCACCAGCAGGCAGCCGGCCAGCTTGAACAGCAGGTTGCCCACCGGCAGCCGGCGCGTGGCCACGTCGGCGCGGGCGGTGGTCAGCACGCCCAGCAGGCCGCTGCCGACGTTGGCGCCGAGCACCAGCCCCAGCGCCACGCCGGGCGGCAGCATGCCGGCGCCGGCCAGCGTGGCGGTGAGCAGCACGATGGCCAGCGACGAATAGGACAGCACCGTCAGCACCGCCCCCACCAGCAGGTCCAGTAGCACGTCGCTGGGCAGCGAAGCCAGCAGCTGGCGCACCGCCGGCGATTCGGTCAGCGGCCGCGTCGCGGCGACGATCAGCTGCAGCGCCAGCGTGATCAGGCCCAGGCCGATGACGATGCGGCCGAAGTGGCCCACCGAGGTGGACTCGCGGCTGATGAACAGCACCACGCCGACGAAGATCAGCAGCGGCGACAGCCACGACAGGTCGAAGGAGAACACCACCACCATCGCGCTGGTGCCGATGTCGGCGCCGAGCATCACCGCCAGCGCCGCGGCGGTGGCGATGAGCCCGCGGCCGACGAAGGAGGCGACGATCAGCCCGGTGGCGGTGCTGGACTGCACCAGCGTGGTGACGGCGAAGCCGGCCAGCAGCGCGTGCCAGCGGTTGTCGACGCTGCGCGAGATGACGTGGCGCAGGTTGGCGCCGAACAGCCGCAGCACGCCGGTGCGCACGATGTGCGTGGCCCACACGAGCAGCGCGATGGCGGCCAACAGGTTCAGCAGGTGCTGCATGGGCGGCGGGGCAGGCCCGCTCCGGGGTCGTCGGTCATCGCCGTCGATTGGACCCCTGCTTCACCGAAATGTCAACAATCTGCAACTTCAGAGAAACTCCGGTTGACAGGCCGAGGCCCTGGCATGCAGCATGCATAGGGGTGTGCCGGGCCGGCGTCGTCACACCACGGTCATCGGCCTGCCGCAACATCCGCCGTTTGTCTCTCGCGCTCCACTCATCACCCTCAGGAGTCCCCATGCGCATTCCCGCCCTGTCGATCGCTGCGATCTCGCTCTGTCTGGCCGCCGGTTCGGCGCTGGCGCAGAAGACCCAGTTGCTGGTCTATACCGCGCTCGAAACCGACCAACTGAAGGCCTACCAGGAAGCCTTCAACAAGGTGAACCCGGACATCGAGATCAAGTGGGTGCGTGATTCCACCGGCGTGGTCATCGCCAAGCTGCTGGCCGAGAAGTCCAACCCGCAGGCCGACGTGATCTGGGGTGTGGCCGCATCGGGGCTGGCGCTGTTCGATCAGCAGGGCATGCTGGAACCCTATGCGCCGCTGAACCTCGACGCCATCATGCCGCAGTACCGCGACAAGAAGAATCCGCCGGCGTGGTGGGGCATGGACGTTTATGGCGCGGTGGTGTGCTTCAACACCGTCGAGGCGCAAAAAAAGGGCATTCCCAAGCCCGAGACCTGGAAAGACCTGCTCAAGCCCGCCTACAAGGGCCAGGTCGTGATGCCCAACCCGGCCTCGTCGGGCACCGGCTACTTCGACGTCATCGCCTGGCTGCAGATGTGGGGCGACGACAGCGGCAAGGGGGCGGGGTGGAAGTACATGGACGCGTTGCACGAGAACGTCGCGCAGTACACCCACTCGGGCTCCAAGCCCTGCAACATGGCGGCGGCCGGTGAGTACGTGGTCGGCATCTCCTTCGAATACCGCGGCCACAGCAACAAGGCCAAGGGCGCGCCGATCGACCTGGTGTTCCCGAAGGAAGGCCTGGGCTGGGACCTGGAGGCCTTCGCCATCCACAAGGGCACGAAGAAGCTCGACGCCGCCAAGAAGCTGGCCGACTGGGCCAGCAGCAAGGACGCGATGGTGCTCTACGGCAAGAACTTCGCCATCACCGCACAGCCGGGCGTGGCGCCCAAGCTGGCCAACATCCCGGCCGACTACGAGTCGCGGCTGATCAAGATGAACTTCGACTACTCCGCCAGCAACCGCGAGCGCATCCTGGCCGAGTGGAACAAGCGCTACAACGCCAAGAGCGAACCGAAGAAGTGATGGCGAGCCCGGCGCCGGGCCGTCCCAAGCCGGGCAGCACCCCTGTCGGGGGTTCGGTCGCGGTACCCCGCGAACGGCAGGCCGACAGCTTCCTGAAGCTGTCGGGCGTGCGCAAGGCGTTCGGCAGCTTCATCGCGCTGCGCGACATCGAGCTGCAGATCGCCAAGGGCGAGTTCGTCTGCTTCCTCGGCCCCTCGGGCTGCGGCAAGACCACGCTGCTGCGCATCATCGCCGGGCTGGAGACGCAGTCGGCCGGCCGCATCGAGCAGGCCGGGCGCGACATCTCGCGGCTGCCGCCGGCCGAGCGCGACTACGGCATCGTGTTCCAGAGCTACGCGCTGTTCCCCAACCTGAGCGTGGCCGACAACGTGGCCTACGGGCTGGTGAACCGGCGCACACCGCGCGCGCAGATCGCGGCGCGCGTCGTCGAGTTGCTGAGCCTGGTCGGGCTGCCGGGCAGCGAACGCAAGTTTCCCAGCCAGCTGTCGGGCGGGCAGCAGCAGCGCATCGCGCTGGCGCGCGCGCTGGCCACCTCGCCGAGCCTGCTGCTGCTGGACGAGCCGCTGTCGGCGCTGGACGCGCTGGAGCGCGTGCGCCTGCGCTCGGAGATCCGCGCGCTGCAGGCCAAGCTGTCGGTGACGACGATCATGGTCACGCACGACCAGGAAGAGGCGCTGGCGGTGGCCGACCGCATCGTCGTCATGAACCACGGCGTGATCGAGCAGATCGGTGCACCGCTGCAGATCTACCGCGAGCCGGCCTCGCCCTTCGTCGCCGACTTCGTCGGCAAGGTCAACGTGCTGCCCGGGCGCGTCGACGGCGGGCGCCTGCACGCCGGCGGCCTGCAGTTCGAGTTCAGCGGCGACGACCGCGACGTGCGTGTCTACCTGCGGCCCGAGGACGTGCTGGCGCGCCCCATCGCCGCAGGCGACCCGCATGTCTTCGACGCCATCATCGAGAAGATCGAGTTCCTCGGTTCGTATTGCCACGTGCACGTGGCCTCGCCGGCCTTCGCGCCGCAGCCGCTGACGGTGTACCTGTCGCTCAACTACCTGGCCGAGCAGTCGCTCGCGGTCGGCTCGCCGCTGCGCCTGCGCCTGCTGCAGGAACGGCTGAAGGTGTTCTGAATGAGCGCGCATGGCCGCTCCAAAGCGCTCATCCCGGAGCGCGCAGCGCGCAGGGCAGCCTGATGAGCGCGGTGCTGGCCGGCGCGGGCAGCGAGGTGCGGCTGCGCGCCCACTGGAGCGACCGCGTCGCGCAGGTCGCGGTGGCGGCGGTGGTATTGCTGCTGCTGGTGTTCCTGGGCGCGCCGCTGCTGGCCATCCTGATGCAGGCGGTGGAGGACGGCCAGGGCCGCTTCGTCGGGCTCGACAACTTCATCGCCTATGCGCGCACGCCGGCGCTGCTGAGCAGCCTGTGGAACAGCCTGTGGGTGTCGGCGCTGGTGACGCTGATCACCGTGCCGCTGGCCTTCGGCTTCGCCTACGCGCTGACACGCTCGTGCATGCCGGCCAAGGGGCTGTACCGCGCCATCGCGCTGGTGCCGCTGCTGGCGCCGTCGCTGCTGTCGGCGATCTCGCTGATCTACTGGTTCGGCAACCAAGGCCTGCTCACCGGCTGGATGCGGGCGCTGGGCATCGAGGAGATCTACGGCGCACCGGGCATCGTGCTGGCCGAATGCCTGGCGGTGTTCCCGCATGCGCTGATGATCCTGGTATCGGCGCTGACGCTGGCCGACGCGCGGCTGTACGAAGCCGCCGACGCGATGGGTACCACGGCGTCGCGCAAGTTCTTCACCATCACGCTGCCCGGCGCCAAGTACGGCATCATCTCGGCCGCGCTGGTGACCTTCACGCTGGTGATCACCGACTTCGGCATCCCCAAGGTCATCGGCGGCAACTTCAACGTGCTGGCCACCGACGTGTTCAAGCTCGTCATCGGCCAGCAGGATTTCGCCAAGGGCGCGGTGGTGGCGATCCTGCTGCTGGCGCCGGCGGTGCTGACCTTCGGCGTGGACCACATCGTGCAGCGCCGCCAGACGGCGATGTTGAGCGCGCGTGCCGTGCCCTACCGCCCCGCACCGGCACACGGCTTCGACGCCGCAATGACGGCCTACTGCACGCTGGTCGCGCTGCTGATGCTGGCGATGCTGGGCATGGCGGTGTTCGCGTCCTTCGCCACCTTCTGGCCCTACAACCTGAAGCCCAGCCTCGACCACTACATCTACGGCCTGGTGGACAACGAGGTCGCCACCGGCTTCGTCAACAGCCTGAAGATGGCCGCAGGCACCGCGCTGTTCGGCACCGCGCTGGTCTTCGTCGGCGCCTACCTGCAGGAAAAGACGCGCGCACTGGCGGCGCTGCGCGGCGCGCTGCGCATGCTGGCGATCCTGCCGATGGCCGTGCCGGGGCTGGTGCTGGGCCTGGGCTACATCTTCTTCTTCAACGCGCCGGGCAACCCGCTGAACGGCCTGTATCACACGCTGGCGCTGATGACGCTGTGCACCATCGTGCACTTCTACACCACCGGCCACCTGACGGCGGTGACGGCGCTGAAGGCGCTGGACGGCGAGTTCGAATCGGTCTCGGCGTCGCTGAAGGTGCCGTTCTTCAAGACCTTCTGGCGCGTGACCTTGCCGATCTGCACGCCCACGCTGGTGGATATCGCGCGCTACTTCTTCGTCAACGCGATGACCACGATCTCGGCGGTGGTGTTCCTGTATTCGCCCGACACGCGCCTGGCCTCGATCGCGGTGCTGAACATGGACGAGGCCGGCGAGCTGAGCCCGGCCGCGGCGATGGCGGTGCTGATCGCCGTCGCCTCGGCGCTGGCGACCGCCTTGTTCATGCTGCTGGGCTGGTGGATCGACCGCCGCACGCAGGCCTGGAGAACGTGACGACCACCCCCTACGGCCTTCGGCCGCCCCCCCAGGGGGCACCGCTGGCGGCCCGGCAAAGCCGGATCCGCGGCGGTCGCTCGACAAGCGCCGAGCCATGTACGCACCCGATTGACGAGGAACGCCCCCATGGACCGCGACCGCATCCTGCTCACCCCCGGCCCGCTGACGACCACGCTGCGCACCAAGCTGGCGATGCTCAAGGACTGGGGCTCCTGGGACGCCGACTTCAATGCCGTGACGATGCGCCTGCGCTCGCAACTGCTGGACATCGTGCATGGCCAGGACACGCATGCCGTCGTGCCACTGCAAGGCAGCGGCACCTTCAGCGTCGAGGCCGCCGTGGCCACCGTGGTGCCGCGCGACGGGCATGTGCTGGTGCTGGACAACGGCGCCTATTGCAAGCGCGCCGCCAAGCTCACGCAGATGATGGGCCGCAAAGCCACCAGCCTGGCCTTCGCCGAGGACGCGGCGGTGTCGCCGGCAGCGCTGGACGCCCGGCTCGGCCAGGACCGCAGCATCAGCCACGTGGTGATGATCCACTGCGAGACCGGCACCGGCGTGCTCAACCCGCTGGCCGAGGTGGCGCAGGTGTGCGAGCGCCACGGCAAAGGCCTGATCGTCGATGCGATGAGCAGTTTCGGCGCGCTGCCCATCGACGCACGCAGCATGCGCTTCGACGCGTTGGTCGCCGCCAGCGGCAAGTGCCTGGAGGGCGTGCCCGGCATGGGCTTCGTGTTCCTGCGCAAGGCCGTCCTCGACGCTTGCGCCGGCAACAGCCAGAGCCTGGCGATGGACCTGCATGACCAGCACCAGTACATGGAGAAGACCACGCAGTGGCGCTTCACGCCGCCGACGCATGTGATGGTGGCGCTGGCCGAAGCGGTGGCGCAGTTCATCGAAGAAGGCGGCCAGCCGGCGCGGCTGGCGCGCTACCAGGACAACTGCAGGACCTTGATCGACGGGCTGACGGCATTGGGCCTGAAGCCCTTCCTGAGGCCGGAGCTGCAGGCGCCGATCATCGTCACCTGGTTTGCGCCCACTCATCCGGCCTACGACTTCAAGCGCTTCTATGCCGCGGCCAAGCAGCGCGGCTTCATCCTGTACCCGGGCAAGCTCACGGAGGTGGAGACCTTCCGCGTCGGCTGCATCGGTGCCATCGGCCGCAATCAGATGCAGCAGGCCGTCAATGCGGTGGCCGAGACGCTGGGCGAAATGGGGATCACAAAATGAGCACGCGCGCCAAGGAACACCCCGCCGTGGCCGCCGTGCGTTCCGGCAGTTCCGGCAAGGTCAAGGTGGCCTGCAGCGACATCGACGGCATCCTGCGCGGCAAATACCTGCACAAGGATAAGTTCCTCGGCGCCGCGCAGCCGCATCCCAACGGCGGCTTCGGCTTCTGCGACGTGGTCTTCGGCTGGGACTCGTCGGACGCCTGCTACGACAACACGGAAGTCACCGGCTGGCAGCACGGCTTTCCCGATGCGCTGGCGCGGCTGGATCTGGGCACGGCGCGGCGCGTGCCCTGGGACGACGAAGTGCCATTCTTCCTGGGCGAGTTCGTCAATGCCGACGGCACGCCCTACCCGGTGTGTCCGCGGCAGACGCTCAAGCGCGTGCTGAAGCGCGCTGAAAAACTCGGCGTGCTGCCGATGGCCGGCATGGAATTCGAGTGGTTCAACTTCAAGGAAACGCCCGACAGCTGGGCCGCGAAGAAGGGCGTGGGCCCGCAGACCCTGACGCCGGGCATGTTCGGCTACTCGCTGCTGCGCATGAACGAGAACCGCGAGTTCTTCAATGCGCTGATGGACCAGATGGCCGCCTTCGGCGTGCCCATCGAGGGCCTGCACACCGAGACCGGCCCGGGCGTGTACGAAGCGGCCATCGCCTTCAGCGAGGCGCTGGAGCAGGCCGACCGCGCCATCCTGTTCAAGACCGGGGCCAAGGAAATCGGCCAGCGTTTCGGCATCATGCCCAGCTTCATGGCCAAGTGGAGCCAAGCCTACCCGGGCTGCAGCGGGCACATCCACCAGAGCCTGTCCGACGGCAAGAACAACCTGTTCTACGAC
>CAYUPF010000020.1:17285-21641 GCA_964446545.1 uncultured Rubrivivax sp. | reverse complement strand
TCACCGGCACCAACCAGGGCGCGGAGCACATCCCGCGCGCGCCGCGCACGCTGATCGAGACGACGCGTGTGTTCAAGGAATCGGCCATCGCCCGCGACTGGCTCGGCGACACCTTCGTCGAGCATTTCGCTGCAACGCGCGAATGGGAGTGGCGCCAGTGGCTGGACGGCGTGACCGACTGGGAGCTGAAACGCTACTTCGAGATCATCTGACCGTTGGATGCGCTAGAGTAAGGCGTTGGTTGAATTTGCCTTACCGGACACGCACGATGGAAGAAGCCACCCTCACCAGCAAGAGCCAGCTGACGCTGCCGAAGGCCGTGCGTGAAGCCATCCAGGCCGCACCGGGCGACAAGATCCGCTTCGTGCCGGCTCGCAACGGCTATCGGCTGGTGGTCGTCAAACATGACTTGAAGAGCCTGGCCGGCATGCTCAAGGAGCGGCGCAAGACACCGTTGTCGATCGCGGCGATGAACCGTGCGATAGCCGAGATGGGCAGCCGCGAGGAGCCGGCGGATTGATCGGCCTCGACACCAGCGTGCTGGTGCGCTACTTCGCGCAGGACGATGCCCAACAGTTCTCGGCTGCGCGCCGACTGCTGCAACGCGAGTTGTCGGAAGACGCACCCGGACATGTCTCGCTGGTAGCGCTGGCCGAGATGGCATGGGTGCTGCGCAGCCGCTACCGTTCGACGCGCGACGAACTCATCACCATTGTCGAAGCACTGCTGTGCGCCCCCAACATCCGCGTGCAGAGCGAAGCGGCCGTATGGCTGGCGCTGGACGATTGCGAGCGCGCTGGCGTCGGCGTGGCCGATGCGCTGATCGCCGCCGTCGACCAGCACCATGGCTGCTCGCACACCGCCACCTTTGACCTCAAGGCCACGCGAATCGCCGGCATGAGGCGACTGAGCTAGACCTCACATGGCCACCACCCGCTTCTCCTTCCCCACCGAGATCCACTTCGGCGCAGGCGCGCGCAAGCTGGTCGCGGCGCATCTGGCCCAGACCGGCTGCAAGCGCCCGCTGATCGTCACCGACCGCGCGCTGGCGGCGCTGCCGGTGATGGCCGAGTTCCGCTCGCACCTGGCGCCGCTGGACGTGGTGGTCTTCGACGGTGTGTTCGGCAACCCCACCTGCGCGCAAGTGATGGCCGGCGCCAAGGCCTTCAAGCTGCACGGCGCCGACTGCATCATCGGCTTCGGCGGCGGCGCCGCGCTGGACGTGGCCAAGGTGGTGGGCGTGGCCGCCACGCACGACGGCGACATCCTCGAATACGTCTGGGACCACCCGCAGGTGCGGCCGATCGTCGACCCGCTGCCGTACATGGTGGCGCTGCCCACCACCTCCGGCACCGGCTCCGAGGTCGGCCGCTCGTCGGTGGTCAGCGAGAACGACACGCACCACAAGCGCACGGTGTTCAGCCCGAAGATCCTGGCGCGCGCGGTCTTCGCCGATCCCGAGCTGACACTGGCGCTGCCCGCGGCCATCACCGCCGCCACCGGCATGGATGCGCTGACGCACAACATCGAGAGCTACCTGTCGCCGGCCTGGCACCCGATGTGCGACGGCATCGCGCTGGAAGGTCTGCGCATCGGCGCGCAGGCGCTGGCCAGCGCCGTCAACGAGCCGGCCAACCTGCAGGCCCGCACCGACATGATGATGAGCTCGATGATGGGCGCCGTCGCGTTCCAGAAGGACCTGGGCGGCGTGCATGCCTGCGCCCATGCACTGGGCGCGGTCTGCGACCTGCACCACGGCCTGGCGAACGCGCTGATGATCGACACCGTGCTGGCCTGGAACTTCGAAGCGGTGCCCGCCAAGTTCGACGCGCTGGCGCAGGCTGCGGGCCTGAGCGGCGGCGCGGCCTTCGTGCCCTGGCTGCAGTCGCTGAAGGCCAGCATCGGCATCAGCGGCGGGTTGGCGCAGCGCGGCGTCACGCCCGATCATCTGCCGCGGCTGGTGGCGCTGGCGGCCAAGGACTTCACCGGCCAGACCAACCCGCGGCCAGCCACCGAGGCCGACTACGAGCGCCTGTTCCTGCAGGCCATGTAGGGCTCTGCCATGCTCTTCCGCCGCCCCAGGTTGCTGATTGGCGTCTCGGCGCGCATCTACTATCCGGACGGCCCGGTGCTGAACCTGGGCGGCGTCTGGACCAAGACGCTGCATTACCTGGAACAGTCGGTCGCACACTGGCTGATGCGCGGCGGTGCGACGCCGGTGATGGTGCCGGCGGTGGACGCCGACAGCATCGTCAAGCGCTTCGAGATCCAGCTGACGCACTACGCCGAAGCGCTCGACGGCCTGGTGCTGCAGGGCGGCAACGATGTGGCACCGCAAAACTACGGCGAAAAGCCGCTGCATGCCGACTGGGCCGGCGACGGCGTGCGCGACCGCTACGAGATGGCACTGGTGCGTGCTTTCGTCAAGGCCGGCAAGCCGGTGTTCGGCATCTGCCGTGGCTTCCAGCTGCTGAACGTGATGCAAGGCGGCACGCTGTACCAGGACATCGCGACGCAGCGGCCCGATTCGCTGGCGCACCGCGACTCACCAAGCTTCGAGCGCCACTTCCACGAGATCGAGCTGGTGCCGGGCACGCGGCTGGCGCAGTTGTACCCGCGCGTGAAGCGCGCGCGTGTGAACAGCATCCACCACCAGGGCATCAAGCGCGTGGCGTCGGATTTCGAGGTCGAGGCGCGCTGCCCTGACGACGGCATGGTCGAGGCGATCCGCCGGCGCGGGCCCGTCTACGTGGCAGCCGTGCAGTGGCACCCGGAGTACCACAACACCGCGGCGCATCGCACCTTCGACGACACCGCGATGCTCAAAGACTTCCTCGCCGCGGCAAGCGCCGCGCGCAAACCCTGAACCCGCCATGGCTACGCTGAAGATCCACAACCCCGCCACCGGCGCACTGCTCGCCGAAGTGCCTGCCGACGACGCCGCCAGCGTCGCCGCCAAGGCCGCCGCCGCACGCGCCGCGCTGCCGGCCTGGAGCCATGTGCCGCTGGTCGAGAGGCTGGCCATCGTGCAGCGCTTGCGCGCCGGCGTGCTCGCCGAACTCGATACGCTGGCGATCACACTGACGCAGGAGGTCGGCAAGCCCATCGCCCAGGCGCGCAACGAGCTCAACGGCCTGCTGCCGCGCATCGATTTCTTCCTCGAACAGGCCGAAGGCGCGATCCGCGACGAGCATGTCTTCGACGGCGGCGGCATGCACGAGCAGATCTCGCACATCCCGCTGGGCGTGGTGGCCAACATCTCGGCCTGGAACTACCCCTGGTTCGTCGGCTGCAACGTCATCGTGCCGGCGCTGCTGACCGGCAACACCGTGCTCTACAAGCCCTCGGAACATGCCACGCTGACGGGGCTGCACCTCACGCGGCTGCTGCACGCCGCCGGCGTGCCGGCTGCAGCGATGCAGTGCCTGGTGGGCGCCGGCGAGGCGGGCAGCGCGCTGCTGGCGCAACGGCTGGACGGCGTGTTCTTCACCGGCAGCCATGCCACCGGCGTGCACATCGCACAGGCAGTGGCGCCCAAGCTGCTGAGGCTGCAGCTCGAACTGGGCGGCAAGGACCCTGCCTACGTGCGCGCCGACGCCGACCCACGCGCCGCCGCCGAAAGCCTGGCCGACGGCGCGATGTACAACACCGGCCAGAGCTGCTGCTCGGTGGAGCGCATCTACGTGCATCAGAGCCTGCACGATACCTTCGTCGAGCACTTCGTCGCCACGGTCAAGGGCATGCGCATCGGCGACCCGCTGGACGAGGCCACCTACATCGGCGCGATCACGCGTGTACCGCAGCTGGCGGTGTTGAAGGCGCAGGTGGAGGACGCGCTGGCCAAGGGCGCGACGCTGCACACCGGCGGCCACGCGCTGCCCGGGCCGGGCCACTGGTTCGAACCCACCGTGTTCAGCGGCGTCGACCACACCATGGCGCTGATGCGCGAAGAAAGCTTCGGCCCGATCATCGGCATCCAGAAGGTGGCCGGCGATGCCGAAGCGCTGGCGCTGATGAACGACACGCGCTACGGCCTGACGGCCGGTGTGTACAGCCGCGACGAGGCCCAGGCGCGCGAGCTGCTGGCGCAGCTCAACGCCGGCAGCGTCTACTGGAACTGCTGCGACCGCGTCAGCCCGCGGCTGCCGTGGTCGGGCCAGGGCGATTCGGGCGTAGGCCTGACGCTGTCCCGCTACGGCATCCAGGCCTTCACGCGGCCCAAGGCCTGGCACCTGCGTTGCCCCTGATGCGGCTGACGCTCTTCGACCTGGACCACACGCTGCTCGACGGCGACAGCGACCAGCTGTGGTGCGAGTTCCTGATGGACCGCGGCGTGCTGCCGCGCGAGCCCTTCGA
>CAYUPF010000020.1:0-17185 GCA_964446545.1 uncultured Rubrivivax sp. | reverse complement strand
AGCTGTGGTGCGAGTTCCTGATGGACCGCGGCGTGCTGCCGCGCGAGCCCTTCGAGTCGCTGAACCGCGCGATGGCACGCGACTACGCGGCGGGTGAAGTCAGCGCGCAGGCCTTCTGCGACTTCTACATCGGCACGCTGGCCGGGCGCAGCGCCGACGAATGGGACGCGCTGCGCCGCACTTTCGTCGACCAGTGCGTCGTGCCGCGCATACCGGCCGTCTCGCTGGAGCTGGTGGCACGCCACCGCAACGCCGGCGATCTGGTGCTGCTGACCACCGCCACCTGCCGCTACCTGAGCGAGCTGACGGCCGCGCAGCTGGGCATCGCGCAACTGATCGCCACCGAATGCGAGACCGGCGCCGACGGCCGCTTCACCGGCCGCAGCAGCGGCGTGGCGAACATGCGCGAGGGCAAGCTGCAGCGGCTGCAGGACTGGCTGGGCACGCAGCGGCTGATGCTGGCCGACTGCGAGTCCACGCTGTACAGCGACTCGATCAACGACCTGCCGCTGCTCAGCGCCGTCAAGCACGCGGTGGCGGTGAACCCGGACCCGCGCCTGGCGGCCGTCGCTGCGGAGTGTGGCTGGCCGGTGCTGCGGCTGTACTGAGATGGCTTCCGCGCCGCTGCTGGTGATCACCACGCTGGCCACGCGCGAGCAGGCGCTGGCCCTGGCGCGCGACCTGGTCGAGCGCCGCCTGGCGGCCTGCGCGCAGATCACCGCCATCGACAGCGTCTACCGCTGGCAGGGCGCGGTCGAACAGGACAGCGAGTTCCGCCTGCTGCTGAAGACCCACGCCGACGGCTACGCGGCACTGGAGGCAGCGATCCGCGCGCAGCACCCCTACGAGCTGCCGGCGATCCACGCCATCGCCACGACGCAGGCCTACGCCCCTTATGCCGAATGGGTGGAATCGAGCACGCGGCCCGAGCCTGGTGCAGACTGAGGGCACCCACACGCCGGAGCCCGACCATGCGCCCCTGGACCCCTCTGCTGTGCCTCGTACTCGCCGCGCTGCCCGCCACGGCCGCCGAGCTGCCGATCTTCGATGCCCACGTGCACTACAGCCACGACGCCTGGGACAACCTGCCGCCCGCCGACGCGGTGGCCATCCTGCGCCAGGCCGGGCTGAAGCGCGCGCTGGTGTCCAGCTCGGGTGACGCCGGCACGCAGCGCCTGCTGGCCGAGGCGCCGGAGCTGATCGTGCCCTCGCTGCGGCCCTACCGCAGCCGCGGCGAACTCGGCAGCTGGATGCGCGACGACAGCGTGGTCACTTTCCTGGAAGAGCGGCTGCGCAACGCGCGCTATGCCGCGATCGGCGAGTTCCACCTCTACGGCGCCGATGCCGACCTGCCCGTGCCGCGGCGCATGGTGGCACTGGCCAAGCAGTACAAGCTGGTGCTGCACGCGCATTCGGACGCCGACGCGGTGGAGCGGCTGTTCCAGCAGGACCCGCAGGCGCGCATCCTCTGGGCGCATTCGGGCTTCGAGCGGCCGGAGAAGGTGGCCGAGCTGCTGCGCAAGCACGAGAACCTGTGGGCCGACCTGGCCTTCCGCAGCGAACACGGCAGCGGCGGCAAGATCCCGCCCGAATGGCGCGCGCTGTTCACCGAGTTCCCCGACCGCTTCATGGTCGGCACCGACACCTTCACGCCCGAGCGCTGGCACTACATCGTCGAACATGCGAACTGGTCGCGCGCCTGGCTGGCCGAGTTGCCGCCGCCGCTGGCCGAGCGCATCGCCTGGCGCAATGCCGAGGCGCTGTTCTCCTTCTGGAAGACGGGCGGCGCGCAATGAAACACGGCACCTGGCTGGCGCTCGGCCTGCTCGCCGCCCAGGCCGGCGCACAGACCTGCGGCGAGGCGCTGGGCACCGGCGCGCGGCGCATCGATGCGGCGCAGTTCCAGCTGGCCTACAAGCTGCTGCCCGACCCGGTGCCGGTGGGCAAACACTTCGCCATCGACGTGGTGCTGTGCCCCAAGGGCAACGCGCCGCTGCCGAGCGAACTGCGGGTCGACGCCAGCATGCCCGAGCACAAGCACGGCATGAACTACAGGCCCGGCATCACGTCATCGGGCACGGGCCGTTATCGCGCCGAAGGGCTGATGTTCCACATGCCCGGCCGCTGGGAGCTGGTGTTCGAGCTGCGCGGAAACGGGCCGCCGCTGCGGCTGACGCAGTCGCTGCAGATCGGGTGAGGCGGCAGGCTACGCTGCTGGCCCTGGCCGTGCTGCTGCCCGGCGCCGCCGGCACGCAGCCGCTGGACTCGCCGCTGCACGACGACGACATCCCGCGCATCCTGGCCTTCGGGCCCTGGCCGCCGGCGCTGGTGCGCGACCCGTCGAACCGCGTCTCCGGCCAGCCGGCGGCCATTGCCTTCGGCGCCACGCTGTTCCACGATGCGCGGCTGTCGCGAGACGGCAGCCTGTCCTGCGCCAGCTGCCACCAGCCGGCGCGGGCTTTCAGCGACGGGCTGCCGCGCGCCCAGGGCCTGCAACCGGGCATCCGCAACACACCGGGCCTGGCCAACGTGAGCCAGCAGCGCTGGTTCGGCTGGGACGGCGCCAACGACAACCTGTGGGCACAGAGCCTGCGCCCGCTGCTCGACGCGCGCGAGATGGGCGGGAGCCTGCCACGGCTGGCGCACAGCGTGCGCAGCCAGCCCGATCTGCGCGAGGCCTACCGCAAGGCCTTCGGCCAGGCGCCGGGCGACGATGACGAGCGCGTCGCGGTCGACGCCGCCAAGGCGCTGGCCGCGTACCAGGAAACGTTGCTCACGCCGCGCACGCCCTTCGACGACTTCCGCGACGCGGTGGCACGCGGCGACCGCGCCGCCGCGGCCGCCTACCCGGCCGCGGCGCAGCGCGGGCTGGCGCTGTTCCTGGGTCGCGGGCGCTGCCATGTCTGCCACGGCGGGCCCACCTTCAGCAATGGCGAGTTCAGCGACATCGGCATGCCCTTCTTCATCGCCAGGGGCCAGGTGGACCCGGGGCGCCACGGCGGCATCCAGGCGCTGCAGCGCAGCCGCTACAACCTGCTGGGCCCCTTCAACGACGATGCCGCGCGCAGCAGCGCCACCGGCACGCGCCACGTGCTGCTGGAGCACCGCCACTTCGGCGAATTCAAGGTGCCGGGGCTGCGCAACCTGGCGCGCACCGCGCCCTACATGCACGACGGCAGCCTGAAGGACTTGCGCGAGGTGTTGCGCCACTATTCCGAGCTGGATGAGAACCGGTTGCATGCCGACGGCGAAGCCATCCTGGTGCCGCTGCGCCTGAGCGAGGCCGAGACCGAGGACCTGCTGGCCTTTCTGGACAGCCTGAACGAGGCGCCGGCCGCACGACAATGAACGCCACTTCATCACCGAGCACCGCACCATGACCCTCCGACGCTTCGGCCTCCTGCTGTTCCCCGGCGTCGAGGAACTCGACTTCGTCGGCCCCTGGGAAATGCTGCGCATGTGGAGCCTTTATGCCGACGGCCCGCCCGAATGTCTGCTGGTGGCGCAGACGCCGGCGCCGGTGGAATGCGCCAAGGGCATGCAGGTGCTGCCGCACTGCGACTTCGCCGGCTGCCCGCCGCTGGACGCGCTGCTGGTGCCCGGCGGCAAGGGCACGCGCGAGCAGGTGAACAACGCGGCGTTGCTGGACTTCGTGCGCACACGGGCCGCCGGCGCGCAGGCCTTGCTGTCGGTGTGCACCGGCGCCTTCGTGCTGCAGGCCGCGGGGCTGCTGGCCGGCCGCAGCGCCACCACCTACTGGTCGATGCTGCCGGCGCTGCGCGAGCTGGGCGTGCAGGTGCTGGAGCAGCGCTTCGTGCACGACGGCCCCGTGTGGACCTCGGCTGGTGTGTCGGCGGGCACCGACATGATGCTGGCCTGCATCGCCCACCTGGCCGGTGACGACACGGCCGGCAAGGTGCAGCTCGCTGCCGAGTACTACCCCGCCGCCACGCGCTACGGCCGGCAGGCCGAGGACCCGCGCGCGCCCGCCTATGTCCGCGCCGGCTGAGCGCGGCTTCGCCACGCTGGCCGCGGCGCAGGCGCCGCTCGTCAGCGCGCCCGACGGCTCGCAAGTGCAGGTGCTGCTGAGCCTGCAAGGCGGCAGCATGGCCACCTTCACGCTGCAGCCGGGTCAGGTGTCGGCGGCGGTGATGCACCGCAGCGTGGAGGAGCTGTGGTACGTGGTCGCCGGCCGTGGCCGGATGTGGCGGCGCGATGCGGCGCGTGAGGACATCGCCGTGCTCGAACCCGGCTTGTGCCTGAGCGTGCCGCTGGGCACGGCCTTCCAGTTCCGCTGCGAGGGCGACGCACCGCTGGTGGCGGTGGCGGTGACGATGCCGCCCTGGCCGGGCGAAGGCGAGGCGGTCCGGGTGGACGGGCCCTTCGGCAGCGGCGGCCTGCCGTCGGCGGGCCTACGGTGACGCGCGGCGCGGCGCGGCATCGCCGTTCACCGCATCGACCGCCGCGACACCGAGCGCGCCGATCCCCGCGGCCGCGGCCGGCGACTCTGCCGTGCAGCGCGATGGCGATGTGATCGCAGCCGCCAGCAGCGGCGCGAGCGTCTTCAGGATCTGCGCCGGCAGCGCGCTGGTGAAGCGGTAGTCGGCGGCCTCGGGGCCGGGCACGAACGCGGTCAGCGTACCGAAGTGGTGCTCGCCGGCGAAGAAGACGAAGGTGGCGGTGCGGTTGAGCACGCGCGCAGCGCTGCGCTCGCCGCGCGCATCGCGGCTGCCCTGGCGGTTGTCGCCGGTGCCGGTCTTGCCGCCGATGGCCAGCGGCGCCCCCTGGGCGTCGAGCATCGCGCCGCGCAGCCGCCGCCCGGTGCCCTGCTCGACCACCTGTGCCAGCGCCGATCTCAGCACCTGGGCGACCTCGGGCGCGAGCACGCGTTCGGGCACAGCGGGCAGCGTGCGCTGCAGCAGCGTCTCGTACGGCGTGGCGGCAGCGAAGTGCAGCGTCTCCAGCTGCACCGTCGGCTGGTGTACGCCGCCGGCGACGATGATGCCCATCAGCTCGGCCAGCGCCGCCGGGCGATCGCCCGAACTGCCGATCGCCGTCGCGTACGAGGGCACCAGGCTGTCGAAGGGATAGCCGACGCGGCGCCACGATTCATGCACATGCTCGAAGGCATCGATCTCGAGCAGCGTGCGGATGCGCAGGTCCTGCGCACCCTTGGCACTGCTGCGCATCAGCCAGGCATAGGCTTGTTGCCGTTGTCCGGCGGTGGCTTCGACCACCTGCGCCAGTGTCGCGCCCGGCGCGCGCGCCAGGTGCGCCGCGACCTCGAGTTCGAGCGGGTGGATGCGCGCCAGGTAGCCGCGGTCGGCGAGCTCGTAGCGGCCCGGCGCATGCGCGTCGTACAAGCGCCGCCGCTGCGCCTCGGGCAGCGTGGGCCGGTGGCGCTCGACGAAGGCATCGAAATCTTCGAATCCGGCCTCGGGCTTGAGCATGCGGTGGATCACGGCCAGGCGCTGCGCCGTCGGCGCCGTGCCGGCCAGCGCGTCGAGCATCTGTTCCGCGCTCTTGCCCGACAGGCGGCGGTAGAAGCCGCGCGTGAACTGGCGGCCCTCGCGGTCGGCGAAGCGCGCCAGCAGCGCGGCGCGCGCGGGGTGATCCTTCTGCTCGAGCACCGCACCGGCCGATTCGGGGCCGCGGTGGATATGGTGCTGCACGATCTCGCGCATCAGCCGGATGAAGGGCAGGTTCAGCGAGTCGCGCAGCGATTCGTAGAGCGTGGCCATGCGCGCGTCGTCGCGGCGGTCGAAGTTGCTGAAGCGGTGCACGCCGCCGCCGGTGAAGAAGCTCTCGTTCGGGCTGGCCGAGAAGCGCCGCTGCATCGCCGCGTCGAGCATCTCGGCCAGCGACGCCTGCGGCTGCGCGCGCAGGTAGTCGACGGCCCAGCGTGTCAGGCGGTCCTGGGCGGCCACCGGGTAGGAGGCCAGTTCGGGCGCCGGCAGCGCCGCCAGCTGCGCATGCAGCGACGCGACCAGGTCGAGGTAGCCGACCAGCGTGCGCAGCTTGGCGGTCGAGCCCAGTTCGAGCTTGGCGCCGGCATTGATGTCGAAGGGCTGGTCGAGGTTGTCGGTGTGCACGCGCACGCGGTTGACGCCGTCGCCGCGCTCGAACAGCGTGAAGCTGTAGTTCAGCCGCGCCGGGTCGCCGCGCTCCAGCAGCCGCTCGCCGACGAGCCCGGCCTCGCGCGCGGCCTTCGGGTCGCGCAGGTGCTGCAGCGTCTCGGTCACGGCGTCCTGCAGCGCGCCGTCGATCGCCGTCGCGGCCTCGAGGTCGAGGCGGTCGACGTCGTACAGGCGCGGCGTGCCCAGCAGCGAGGCCAGCTGCACGCGCGAGGCGTTGACCGCCTTGCGCTGCGCGAAGTCGGCTGCGGCACTGAGCGGATAGCGGTCGCGCAGTAGCGCCGCAGCGGCCAGTGCCGCGTCGCGCAGCGGCGGCGCGATGACACCGCCGTCGGCCAGCAGGCGCAGGTGGCTGTCGGTCAGCGCCTGCAGCTGGGCACGGCCGGCGCCGAGGTACCAGGCCGGGCGCCGCTGGGCGATCATCAGCGACAGCACCTGGCGGTAGGCCAGCGCCTGCGCGGCCAGTGCGTCGCCGCTCGGTGCGTCCAGCCGCAGCGCCTGCGACGCGGCCTCGGCATCGGCGCCGAACCAGGCGTGCAGCCCGTCGGGCAGGCCGTGCACTTCGCCCCAGCCGCGCAGCGCGCCCAGCGGCACCGTGTTGACATAGTCGAGCAGGATGCGCCGACGCGCCAGGCGCGTGTCCTCGCCGTCGGCATAGACGCGCAGCGACGCACTGGCGATCTGCTGCAGCTTGTCGCGCACGCCGCCGGTGCGGCCGTCGGGCGAGTGGCGGTACTTCTCGATCTGCGTGGCCAGCGTGCTGCCGCCGCCGGCCGAGTGGTCGGCATCGACGCGCTTGATCACCTGGTCGAACACCGCGCGCCCCAGCCGCGCCGGGTCGACCACCGGGTTGCGCGTCACCGCCGCACCATCGGCGAGCAGGCCGCGGTCCTCGATGAAGGACAAGGTCGCGGCGAGCAGCGGCGGCACCTCGTCGAAAGCGGTGAAGGCCTGCTGCGGGTAGCGGCTTTGATACAGCGGCTGCGCGCGGCAGTCCAGCATCGACAGGCCGGCCTGCGCCTTCTCGCGGTGGGGTGCGAACAGCCCGCGCTCCATGTGCTCGACCAGCGCCGGCGATTGCCAGGCCTGCGCCGACACCGCGTAGCCGCGATCGGCCAGGCGCTGCACATGCAGCGGGATGCGCGTGTAGCCCAGACGCTCGTCGAAAGGGCCGTGCGCCGGCACGCGCAGCGCCGGGTTGGCGCCGGAGCGCAGCTCGAAGCGCAGTTCGCGCGCCTGCTCGGCGAGCCAGCGCGCCTGCCAGCGCGAGCTGCGCAGTTCCTCGGCCACCCCGTAGGCGAGCACGGCGACGGCCGCCACGCACAGGCCGGCGGCGACCCAGCGCCAGGGCCTCGGCCTGCGCCCGACGGGGATCACGGAACCGTGCTTCACATTCGCTCCACGGCCGCCAAGTTGGTGCCGCTCGCCGGCATTGTGCGCGGCACTGCATGTCCCTGGCGTGACCGCAGCGTACGCCTGCCGTCGCCGCCGTGACGAATGTCCGACTGTGTCGCTTGAGCGCAGAATCCGCCCCGGGAGGCCACCGATGCAGAAAGACTTCGACATCGTCATCCACGGCGCCAGCGGCTTCACCGGCCGGCTGGTGGCCGAGGTGATGGCGCAGCGCTACCCCAACGGCCGCAATGGCGAAGGCATCCGCTGGGCCATGGGCGGGCGCAATGCGGACAAGCTGGCGGCGGTGCGCGATCAGATCGGCGCGCCGGCCGACACGCCGCTGGTGGTGACCGACACCGATTCGCCCGCCTCGCTGGCGCAGCTGATGCAGCGCACGCGGCTGGTGCTCAGCACCGTCGGGCCGTACCAGCTCTATGGCAACGAGCTGCTCGCTGCCTGCGCTTCAGGCGGCGTGCACTACGTGGACCTGTGCGGCGAGCCGGCCTGGATGCGCCAGATGATCGACGCGCACCAGGCCGCGGCTGCAGCCAGCGGCGCGCGCATCGTCTTTTCCTGCGGCTTCGATTCCATCCCCTTCGACCTGGGCGTGTTCTTCCTGCAGCAGGCCTTCCGCCAGCGCTTCGGCCACGCCGCGCCGCGCGTGCGCGGCCGCGTGCGCAAGATGAAAGGCAGCTTCTCCGGCGGCACTGCCGCCAGCCTGAAGGCCACGATGGTGGCCGCCGCGAAAGACCCGCGCGTGCTCGAGGGGCTGCGCAACCCCTTCAGCCTGACGCCCGGCTTCGAAGGCCCGAAGCAGCCCTCGGGCAACAAGCCGATGGTCGACGAGGCGCTGGGCCAGGTCGACGGCCAGGGGATCTGGGTCGCGCCCTTCGTCATGGCCGCCATCAACACCAAGAACGTGCACCGCTCCAACGTGCTGCTGCAGCGGGCCTATGGCGCGGACTTCGTCTACGACGAGATGCTGATCACCGGCCCGGGCGCCAAGGGCGAGCAGATCGCGTTGGCCGTGGCGGACTACAAGTCGCTGGGCGGCGAAGGCGGCCCCAAGCCCGGCGAAGGCCCGTCCAAGCAGGAGCGCGACAGCGGCTACTACGAGCTGCTGTTCCTGGCCGAGGACACGCAGGGCAATCGCCTGCGCGCTGGTGTCAAGGGCGACCGCGACCCGGGCTATGGCTCCACCAGCAAGATGATCGCGGAGAGCGCGGTATGCCTGCTGCTCGATACCACCGCACTGCCCGGCGGCATCTGGACCACGGCGCCGGCAATGGGCGGCCCGCTGATCGCAAGGCTGCAGGCGAATGCAGGGTTGAGCTTCGCGATCGAAGACTGAACCGCTACACCGCGGCCTGCACCAGCCGGCCGACCAGCGCCATCACCGCATCGGTCTGCTCGCGCAGCGCCGAGGGCGGTGGCGAGGTGGCCGCCGTGGCCACCGCCAGGCCCAGTTCGGGCGCCAGCAGTGCGAACTGCCCGCCATAGCCCCAGGCCCAGGCCACGCGTTGCCCGTGCAGCCGGCCGGTGAACCACAGCAGCCCGTAGCCCAGCTCGGCCACCGGAGCGGCGCGCCACGTGGCCGGGCCCAGCGGCGTCAGGCTCTCGCTCACCCAGCCGGCGGGCAGCAGCTGCTGGCCCTGCCACTGGCCGCCCGCGGCCATCAATGTGGCGAGCTTGAGCAGGTCGCGCGGACGCAGTGCCAGCCCGGCGGGAGCCAGCGCTTTGCCGTCGCCGCCGCGTTGCCACTGGAAGCGCTCGATGCCCAGCGGGCCGAAAAGCTGCCGCTGCGCCAGCGTGCTCAGGTCGGCCCCCTGCGCGCGCCGCAGCACCGGCCCGATGAGCGCCACCAGCGCATCGTTGTAGGTCCAGCCCGAGGGCCCGGCCGGCAGCGGCGGCCGGCTCAGCACGAAGCGCTCCAGCGGCCTGGCCGCGGCCAGTTGGCCGAACAGCATCGGGTCGAAGGCCAGGCCGCTGCGGCCGGACAGGATCTGGCGCAGCGTCAGCGGCGCCACCGGCGATTCGGGCACTTCGGCCACCGCGTCGGGCAGCAGCTGCGCGACCGTCTGGTCCAGGCTCTTCAGGCTGCCGTCGTGCAAGGCCAGGCCGACGAGCATCGAACACACGCTCTTGGTGGCGGAATTGATGGGCAGCAGGCTCTGGTCCGCGGCACCGCCGTAGTAGCGCTCGGCCACGAGCACGCCGTGCCGCGCCGCCACCAGCGCACGCAGGCCCGGCACCGCCGCGCCGGCCTGCAGCGTGTCGGCCACGGCGTCGGCGCGCAGGTCCTGGGTGTCGGCAGCGGCCGGGGCGGTGGCGCCCAGGGCATGGCCGGCGGCGAGTGTCGCGCCGGCCAGCAGGATGCGGCGTCGGGTCGGCATCGGGATCGGCTCCATGGCAGCGAATGATGCACGACCGCGGGCCGCGCTGCAGCATGCCCCTCCTGGGCGCAGAATGCGCAGCCCCTGCTCACGAACGAAGGAGATGACGATGGCATTCGATGGTTCGGCAATCCGCGCGCTGCTCGACGGCGCGGTCGTCAAGGGCGCGGTGCACGGCATCGCGGCGCTGGTGGTGGACCGCCACGGCCCGCTGTTCCACCACGCGGCCGGCGAGGCCAACGAGCGCACGCTGTTCCGCAATGCGTCGATGACCAAGGCGGTAGCCACCACCGGCGCGCTGCAGCTGGTGGAACAGGGGCGGCTGGACCTGGACGCGACGGTGGAATCGATCCTGCCGGAGTTCGCCAAGCTGCAGCTGCTGGAAGGCTTCGACGGCGATACGCCACGCCTGCGCGCGCCGGCCAGCCAGGCCACGCTGCGCCAGTTGATGACACACACCGCCGGCCTGGGCTACTACTTCACCAATGAAAAGCTGCACCGCTACCTGGCGCTGACGGGTGAACCCAGCCCGCTGTCGGGCGAAAAGCGCAGCCTGTCGGTGCCGATGGTCAACGACCCGGGCACGGTGTGGGAATACGGCCTCAACACCGACTGGCTGGGGCTGGTGGTCGAGAAGATCGCGGGCCAGAGCCTGAGCAGCTACCTGCAACAGCAGGTGTACGCGCCGTTGGGCATGACGGACTCCGGTTTCGCGCCCAGTACCGAACAGCGCGCACGGCTGCTGCGCGTGATGCAGCGCCAGGCCGACGGCAAGCTCGCACCTTCGGTGCACGACCTGCCGGCCAGCTCGGAATGGGACGCTGCCGGCCATGGCTCCTACGGCACGATCCAGGACTACGGCCGCTTCGTGCAGGCCTGGCTGAACGACGGCGCCGGCGTGCTCGAGTCGGCCACGGCGCAGATGGCGCTGCGCAACCACATCGGTGCGATCCAGCTGCCCGAACTGATCAAGTCCATGGTGCCCGAGCTGTCGAACGACGTGCCCGGCCTGCCGGTGCCCCAGGCCTGGGGCCTGGGCTTCCACCTGGTGCTGGCCGACCTGCCTGGCATGCGCAGCCACGGCAGCGGCGGCTGGTCCGGCATCTTCAACTCCTACTACTGGATCGACCGCGCCAAGGGCATCGGCGGCGTGCTGATGACGCAGCTGCTGCCCTTCTTCGACATGCCGGTGGTCGAAACCCTGATGGGCTTCGAGACGGCGGTGTACCAGCAGCTGAGCGCGGCCGTGCCGGCGGCCTGAGGGGATGCGATGAACCGCCCGCCGATCGTGCTGGTACACGGCGCCTGGGGCGGCGCCTGGATCTGGCGCCGCGTGCTGGCGCCGCTGCGCGCGGCCGGGCACGAGGTGCATGCGCTCACGCTCACCGGCGACGGCGAGCGTGCGCACCTGCGCCGGCCAGACATCTCGCTGCAGACGCACATCGACGACGTGCTCGGCCTGGTCGAGGCCGAGGAGCTGAGCGACCTGGTGCTGGTGGGCCACAGCTACGGCGGCATGGTCATCACCGGTGCGGCAGCGGCACTACAGGCGCGCGACCTGCGGCACGTGCGCCGCCTGGTGTACGTCGATGCGATGGTGCCGCTGCCCGGCGAGGGCTGGGGCGACGCGCATGCGCCCGAGATCGTGGCCGCGCGCCACGCCGCCGCGGCAGCGCACGACAACGCGCTGCCGCCGCCGGACCCGGCAACCGGCTTCGCGCTGTCCGCCGCCGACGCCGACTGGTTGCGCCGGCGCCACGTGCCGCACCCCTTCGGCATGTACCGCGTGCCGCTGCACTACGACGACGCGCTGATCGAGGCGCTGCCGCGGCTGTTCATCGACTGCCACCAGCCGGCCTACCCGACCATCGACGCGATGCGCCGGCGCGTGCGCGAGCGGCCCGGCTGGCAGGTGGTGGAGATGGCCACCGGCCACTTCCCGATGCTCACGCAGCCCGAGGCGCTGGTGCGGCAGCTGCTGGCCTTTGCCCAGGGCTGAAGGCAGAATTCCAGCGCTCGATCGACTCATCGCCAAGGCGGGGCGCCACTGCCCTGCCCCACGCCACCGGAGGGCCGGGTCATGCCGCGCTGCACAGCCTGCGGCCACGCCAACGCCGACGATGCCCGCTTTTGCGCACAGTGCGGCCATGGGCTGGCGCAGCGTTGCGAGGGCTGCGGCGCCGCGCTGGCGGCGCAGCAGCGCTTCTGCACCCAATGCGGGCGTGCAGCGGGCGCCCCGGCGCCGGAGGGCAACGAGGGCGAGCGCCGCTACGCGACCATCGTCTTCAGCGACCTGAGCGGCTACACCGCGCTGAACGAGCGCGTCGACCCGGAGGAGGTCGGGTTGTTGATGGCCGAACTGCGTACGCTGGCCACGCGTGTGGTCGAAGCGCAGGGCGGCATCGTCAACCAGTTCGTCGGCGACGAGATCATGGCGCTGTTCGGTATCCCGCAGGCCGGCCGTGACGATGCGCTGCGCGCCCTGCGCGCGGCGCTGGAACTGCACCGTGCGGTGCGGGAGCTGGCTGAAGCCCATGCGCCGCGGCTGGGCGTGCGCATCGAGCTGCACAGCGGCGTCAACAGCGGGCTGGTGGTGGTGCGGCCCTGTGCGCCGCACCAGGGCCGGCACGGCCTGACCGGCGATGCCGTGAACACCGCGGCGCGCCTGCTGAAGCTGGCCGAGGCCGGCGACATCGTCGTCGGCGAGGACACCTGGCGCATGGTGTCGGCACACTTCGAGGCCGAGCGTCTGCCGCCCACACCCGTGCGCGGCAAGTCCGCCGCGCTGCAACCGTGGCGCGTACTGCGCGAAGTCGAGATGCCGCCGGCCGCGCCGCTGATCGGCCGCGACGAGGAGCTGCGCCACGCCCGTGCAGCGCTGCGCGCCTGCATCGACGGCGGTGCGGCGCGCTGGCTGCTGATCCGCGGCGAGCCCGGCATCGGCAAGTCGCGCCTGCTGCAGGAAATCGGCACGCTGGCATACGCCGCCGGCGCGGCGCGCGTCAGCGCTGCCGTGCCGGACTTCGGCCCCGCGCGCGGCGAGATCGCGCTGCGTGCGCTGCTGAACAGCCTGCTGCAGTTGCCCGCGGACGCTGACGCACAGGCGCTGGGCGCGCGGCTCGCGCATGCCGGCCTGGACGAGGCACTACAGGCCCACGTGTTCACGCTGCTCGGCTGCGCCGTGCCCGAGGCCGCGCGCGCGGCGCATGCGGCGCTGGACAGCGCGGCGCGCGAGCGCGGCACGGTCGATGCACTGGTGGCGCTGTTGCGCCGGCAAAGCGCGCACGGCGCACTGCTGCTGGCGCTGGAGGACTTGCACTGGGCCGAGCCAGCGGCGCTGGCGCTGCTGGCGCGCGTCGCCGCAGGCTGTCACGACCGGCCGTTGCTGTGGCTGGCGACAACCCGACCGCAGTCCGAAGGCTTCGACACCGCGCGGCGCGCACATGCGGCCGAGCTGCCGGCGCTGACGCTGGACCTGAATCCGCTGGTCCGGGCCGACGCGCAGCGGCTGGCGCAGCATCTGGCGGGCGAGGACACGGATCTGGCGCGGCGCTGCGTGGCCCGTGCCGGCGGCCATCCGCTGTTCCTGGAGCAGCTGCTGCGCTCGGCCGGCGAGGCGCTGCGCGACGCGCTGCCGGGCTCGATCCAGTCGCTGGTGCTGGCGCGGCTGGACCGGCTGGCGCCGGCCGACAAGGCCGCCGTGCAGGCCGCGTCGGTGCTGGGCCAGCGCATCGATCTCGACGCCTGGCATACGCTGATCGAGGCGCCGCGCCTGGAGCCTCTGGTCGAGGCCGGCCTGCTGCGCCCCGACGACGCCGCCGCGCAGTTCGTGCATGCGCTGATCCGCGACGGCGCCTATGCCTCGCTGCTGAAGACACGGCGGCGCGAACTGCACCAACGCGCCGCCGCCTGGTACGCGACGCGCGACCCAGGTCTGCACGCCGAACACCTGGCGCTGGCCGACAGCCCGCAGGCCGCAGCGGCCTTCGGCGTGGCGGCGCGTGCCGAGCTCGAACGTTATCGTTATGCCGAAGCGCAGGCGCTGGCCGAGCGCGGGCTGCGCTGTGCCACGACCGCCGCCGAGTGCCATGCGCTGGCCGTGCTGCAGGGCGAGACGTTGCGCGAGCAGGGGCGCAATGCCGAGGCGCTGCAAGCCTTCACGCGGGCACGCGATGCCGCCGACAATGAGGACGATGCCGCCCGAGCCAGCTACGAGATGGCCACCGTGCATCGCCTGCTTGCGCAAGTGGATGCGGCCTGGCAGGCGCTGGATGCCGCCGCACCGGTGGCGGAAAAGCTGGGCGCGACACGCTGGCTGTCGGGCATCCACTACCTGCGCGGCAACCTGTGCTTCGCGCGCGGCGACGGCGCCGGCTGCGCACACGAGCACCGGCAGGCGCTGGACCTGGCACTGGCCTGCGGCGACGCCTTGGCCGAGGCGCAGGCGCTGTCCGGGCTGGGCGACGCACACTACGCCGCCGGGCGCATGCGTTCGGCACTGACGGCCTTCGAACGCTGCGTTGCCGCCTGCGAGCGTGCCGGCGCGCTGCGCTTCGCCGTCATGAACCGCGCGATGCTCGGCTGGTGCTGCTATTGGCATGGCCGCGCCGACGACTGCCGGCACGAGCTGCAGGCGGCCGGCGAAGCCGCGGTGGCGCTGTCGCACCGCAATGCCGAGGCAATGGTCACCGAATCGCTGGGGCTGGTCCTGTGCTGGATGGGCGATGCGCTGGCGTTGCCGACGCTGCAGCGCGCGGTGCAGCTGTCGCAACAAGTGGGCATGAAGCGCTTCGAGATGGTCAGCCGGGTCGGCCTGGCCGGTGTGCTGCGGCGCAGCGGCGCGCGCGACGAGGCACTGGCGACGGCGCGCGAGGCCTGGCGGCTGTGCCTGGAGGTCGACGGCCAAGCCTTCGCCGGGCCGCTGGCGATGGTCGAGATCGCCATGAACACGTCCGATGCCGACGAGGCCGAGGCCGCCCTGCAACAGGCCGAGCAGATGCTGGGCCAGGGCGCGGTGGCACACAACCATCTCTGTGCGCTGCCCGACGCGATGCGGTTGCGACTGGCACAGGGCCGGCACGACGAGGTGCTGCGCCTGGCCGGGGTGCTGGAGGCCTTCGTGCGCGACGAGCCGAACCTGTGGGCCACACACCATGCGGCGGCGGCACGGGCGCGGGTGCGTGCGGCGCATAGGCCGACCGACGACGGTCTGCAGGCGGAGCTGCGGCGGCTGCTGGAACAAGCACGCGCGGCCCAGCTGCTGCAAAGCGCCCAGGAACTGGAGCAGGCGCTGCAGGCCGTTGCGCCCGCGCGCTGAGGCCGGCCCGAGGTCGATCTGCGATCGAGTGCCCGAAATCTTGGCGGCGGCTGTCTGGGTGAACGACCGGTCCATGTTGGAGCTTGACCTTCGCCGAAGCGGTCGGACAGATCGTGGTTGTTGGCGACGGCTACCATTCGTTTCGCGCGGCCGATTGCTCGGTCATTTCATTTGCATCGGCAGCACCCCTGGAATAAATTCCCACTCTTCCCATCCTTCGAAAGAAGTTCCATGTCCACCCTCAGACCGCTGCTGACTGCAATCGCCTTGACCCTTGGGCTTTCTGGCGCTGCCTTTGCCAAGGTGAACTGCAGTGACGTAAAGAACAAGAACCAGGACGAATGTATCCGGGCGAAGGTCAACAACAACTCCAACAACATCAATTGCAGCGACGTGAAGAACAAGAACCGGGACGAATGTCTTCGAGTAAAAGCCAACACGAACGACCGCAATAGGGATGACGTCGACTGCAGCAAGGCCAAAGACGCCGATGTGCGTCAGGCTTGCCGCAGAGCAAAATAGCCGCCTCAACAGACACCGAGCGTTTGAGACAGGCCTACAAAATCACTGATCTCCCGAGTCGCGCTTAAGGCCGAACTCGTGTCCACATCAAACTGTCCGACGGGTGCAGGACCACGTTCGGTGTCATCGCGGCCTGGGCTCGCCAGCAGGTGCTTGCCAGCCGACTTTTAGGTCGACAAGTATTCAGTTGCGGCTGGCAATGCGACACAAGCATCCTCGTTCCTCTGTGCCGTCCCGAACCCGAGTACGGGTTGCAGAAGCATCGAATCGGACCGATGCGCTGCCTTGCGTCGCCCCCACGCGGTGGATCAAAAGCCCGGCCTGGGACTGCGTTTGGATCCTGAATGCGCTGTGGTTGGCCCCATTGGTCCTTGTACTGGGATGGAGTCACGACGAGGTTCGGGACAGCCCAGTGGACGCGCTGTTCTTTGTCCTCGCGGTGCCGCTGTGGTTCGGCCACCGCGTCTCGTCGGCCTGGCTGGCCTACGCGACCCCGGCCTACCGCGCCTTGCTTGCGACGCAGCGGCTGCGCTTCGTCGTGGCCCCGTTGGCCATCGCCGTCGCCTGCTTCGCCCTGCTGCTCGCGCCCGACAGCGTGCTACCGATGCCGCTGACCGAGCGCGTGGTCTGGCTCGCGATCCTGGATTACCTGCTGGTGAGTTACCACTTTGCCGCGCAGCACTTCGGGCTGCTCAGCCTGTACCGCGCGCGAGCGGGACGCGCGTCGGAGGCCACCGCGCGGCGGCTCGATCGGTGGTTCGCGCTCCTCGTCGGTGGCGGTCTCGTGGTGCTGGCAAACGCCCTGGCCGGATCGATCGCCTTCCAGGACCGCTGGATCGACCCGCTGCTGGGAGCCGGCGTGTCCGACACGTTCGCAAGCACGCTGCGCAATGGCAGCAGCACCTTCGTCGTGATCATGACCGCGCTGCTGCTGCGCGTCGAACTGCGCTCGCAGCGCCCATCGCTGCCGCGCGTTGCTTATGTGTTCGGCGTCTCGGCCATGGTGCTCTTCGGCCTCCTCGCGCTCGATCCCTTCGTCTTCATCGTGCTCTGGAGCGTGCAGCATTGGAGCACCGCGATGGGACTGACCTCGCTTGCCGCTTCCGGCGGGCCACAGGTGCACGGTGCGCACTGGCAGCGGCTGCTCGCGCCCATCAACCGGCGCGGCTGGGCCGTACTGCTCGTGCTCGCCATTGTCTCGACCCTTCTGTTGCCCGTGCTGGAAGTGGAGGCTGTGTCCGACGAATATGCTTTCGCCGACCGCATTTTCGGGCAGGCGGCGTTGTGGCTGCGTTCGTCACCCTTCGTGCCGGCGCTGCTGGCACTGGGTTTCGCGACCAGTTTCATCCACTACGTGCTGGATCGCGCCGCCTTCCGCTTTTCCTCACCCGAGGTGAGGCAGGCTGCTCGCGGTCTGCTGGAGT
>CAYUPF010000019.1:0-32167 GCA_964446545.1 uncultured Rubrivivax sp. | reverse complement strand
CCGCCCGGCGCGATGCGCTGAACAGGGAAGTAGAGCGGACTCTCGCGGACCGCCGTTCTGCGCCGCCTGCAGCCTCAAGCTCTCACATCGCCGACAGCGAATCGAGATAGAGGTCAGCGCGCATCGAGCTCGCGCAGCCGCGCTTCCAGCTGGCGGATCAGCGCGCGCGCCTCGTCGGCTTCGGGGATGTTGCGACCGCTGTCGCGCCACTGCACCGCGGACTTGAAGCCTTCCACCTGCGCCTGGCGGCGGAACCACAGGCCTTCGGGGTTGTGGCGCGTGATGCCGTCGAAGAGCGTGGCGAACATCTGCGTCTGCTCCAGGCCCATGCTCAGCATCGCCTGATTGACCACCAGCTTGTGCATCGCCAGGTGCGAGCGCGGCACGCCGGCGATGCGTTCGGCCAGCTCGAAGGTCCGGTCCTCCAGCTGATCGGCCGGCACCGCCAGGTTGGCCAGGCCCCAGGCGGCGGCGGTGCGGCCGTCGATGCGGTCGCCGGTGAACATCAGCTGCTTGGCGCGCGCCGGACCGAGGCGGTAGGTCCACATCGCGGTGGTGGGGCAGCCCCACACGCGCGTGGGCATGTAGCCGATGGTTGCGCCTTCTTCCATCACCAGCAGGTCGCAGCACAGCGCGATGTCGCTGCCGCCGGCCAGCGCCAGGCCGTGCACCTTGGCGAGGGTGGGCTTGCGGCTGCGCCACAGCGCCATGAAGTCCTCGGTGTAACTCTTCATTTGCGCGTAGTCGACCATCGGGTCCCAGGGGTAGGCTTCCTGCTGACAGGGGTGCTCGCTGCGCCCGGAACCGTGATCCTTGAGGTCGTAGCCGGCGCAGAAGGCGCGGCCCGCGCCTTCGACGACGATGACGTGCACCTCGTCCACGGCCTCGCACCATTGCACGGCGGCGCGGATCTCGGCCGGCATGCCGTCACCGATGGCGTTGAGCCGCTCGGGCCGGTTCAGCACCAGGCGCGCAATGCGGGGGTTGCGTTCATCCTGCTGCAGGCGCAGGCTCTTGAAATAGGGCAAGGCGGGTGAGTTCATGGCTCGCATGTTCGACCCCGCTCGGGTCGGGGTCAATCGGGGTCGTCGTCATCGCCGGGAAGGGCCGGTGCGTTGTTCGGCGCATGGGACAGGCAGAGGGGTGGTGGATGGGTGAAGTGTTTCGGCGGCTGGGACAGTGGGCGGTGATGGTGCTGCTGCTGACGACGGCCCTGGCGCGCGCGCAGGGCGTCGACCCGCCGGCGCGTGTCGGCCGCATCGCGGCGGTAAGCGGCGAGGTCTGGCTCTTCGACACCGAGTTGCGCGACTGGGTCGCGGCCACGCGCAACCGGCCGCTGACGCAGGGCGAAAGGCTCGCCGTGGCCGCTGGCGCTTCGGCCGAGCTGCAGGTGGGCGCGTCGGCGCTGATGCTTGACGGCGACACCGAGATCGAAGCCACGCGGCTGGACGACGAGCGACTGCAGTTCGCGCTGCTGCGCGGCAGCCTGGGGCTGCGCCAGCATGCGGCCGAGCTGGCTTCGCAGCCCGAGGTATTCACGCCCGAGGCGCGTTTCCAGCCGCTGCGCGCGGGCTGGTATCGCATCGACCGCCTCGCCGACAGCAGCAGCGCCACCAACTGGCGCGGGCTGCTGCGCGCCACCAGGCGCGACGTGGTGCTGACGCTGGAGCCCGGGCAGCGCCTGGAACTTTGGCCCGAGACGGCCGGTGCCACGCTGCCGGCGCGCTGGTCGCAGCCGGCCAGCGATGCCTTCTCCACGGCCTTTCTGCGTGAGGCCGAACTCGCTGGCGCGGCGCCCGATTTCGTGTCGCCGGAGATGACCGGTGTGGCCGAACTGGCGCGCCACGGCAGCTGGCAGCAGCACCCCGAGTTCGGCTGGGCCTGGAGCCCGACCGTGGTGGTGCCGCAGTGGGCACCGTACCGCTTCGGGCAATGGGTGTGGATATCGCCCTGGGGCTGGACCTGGGTGGACGCTGCGCCCTGGGGTTTTGCACCCTTCCACTACGGCCGCTGGTTCTGGTGGGGCAACCGCTGGTCCTGGACACCGGGGCCGCTGCGCGTGCGGCCGGTCTATGCCCCGGCCCTGGTCGGAGGCGTCGGCGGGCCGTCTGCGGGGGTGATCGTCGGCGGACGGCCGCCGCCGCCTGCGGGTTGGGCGCCGCCGCTGGGGCCGCGCGATCCCTTCCGGCCCCGCTACCGTGCCAGCCCGGGGTACATGGACCGCGTCAACCCGATCGGCGCACCGCGGCCTGCAGCGCCGGGCTACCACGCGCCGACTCCCGGCCGGCCGGCGCCGGGCGATGCCGCGCCGCCGCGGCCGAAGCCGCCGAACAGCCGCCCGGCACCAACGCCCGACGCCAAGCGGCCGGCGACGGGGCCGTTTCATGGCCGGCCCGTGAACTCGGCCGCGGCGCCTGGCGCGACGCGCGAATCCTTGCCGCGGCAGGTGAGTCCGCCCGTGCCAGTGACCGCGGCGCCCGCACCCGCGGCAACCAAGCCTCAGCCGGCGGCAGCCACGCCGCAAGCTGCGCAACCCTTCGTGCCCAGGAACGATGCGGTCGAGCCGAAGCCGCGCAGCGATCCCAACGAACGCCGTCGCAGCCCCGATTCGCGCGCGTCGGGGCGCGAGCGCTAGCCGCTACTTCAGCAGCGGCCTCAGCGCCGGCCACACGTTGTCCAGCAAACGCGGCTGCGCCTGCGCGTTCGGGTGGATGCGGTCGTGCTGGAACAGCTTGTCCGCATCCGGCCCGTCAGCCACGCCTTTCAGGAGGAAGGGCAGCAAGGCCGCGCCTTCGGCCTTGGCGACACCGGCAAACAGGTTGGCGAAGTCCTGCGCGTACTTCTGGCCGTAGTTGGGCGGCAGCTGCATGCCGAGGATCAGCACGCGCGCGCCGGCCGCCTTGGCGGCCTGCGCCATCGCGCTGAGGTTGGCCTGCGTCATGTTCAACGGCAGTCCGCGCAACGCATCGTTGCCGCCGAGTTCGAGGATGACGATGCCGGGCTTGTGCTGCGCCAGCAGCGCCGGCAGGCGCGAGCGGCCGCCCGAGGTGGTGTCGCCGCTGATGCTGGCATTGACCACCTCGATGGCGATCTTCTCGCGTGCCAGTTTCTGCTGCAGCAGCGCCACCCAGCCGCTGCCGCGCTCCAGCCCGTATTCGGCCGACAGGCTGTCGCCGACCACCAGCAACGGACCTCGCGGCGCTGCAGCCAGCGGCACGGCGGGCGCTCCGGCCAGGCCAAGCAGGCTACAGTGCCGCAGCAGCGCGCGCCGCGTGAGCCCAGCCGAAGACGAAAGACGCATGTCCGAACCGATCATTGCCGTTCAACACATCACCAAGCAGGTGGCCGATGCCACCGGCACGCTGACCATTCTCCACGACATCAATTTCGAGCTGCGCGCGCAGGAGTCGGTAGCCATCGTCG
Organism: uncultured Rubrivivax sp.; assembly: GCA_964446545.1. Taxonomy (GTDB): domain Bacteria; phylum Pseudomonadota; class Gammaproteobacteria; order Burkholderiales; family Burkholderiaceae_C; genus Rubrivivax. The sequence goes on along the minus strand of CAYUPF010000019.1, from coordinate 28,744 downwards.
GTGCCTCCGGTTCGGGCAAGAGCACCTTGCTGTCGATCATCGCCGGCCTGGACGTGCCCACCAGCGGCCAGGTGCGGCTGGCCGGCACCGAACTGTTTGCGCTGGACGAGGATGCGCGCGCCGCGGTGCGTTCGCGCAAGCTGGGTTTCGTGTTCCAGAGCTTCCAGCTGCTGGCCAACCTGAACGCGCTGGAAAACGTGATGCTGCCGCTGGAACTGCTGGGCCAGAGCGACGCCCGCGCCCGCGCGGCGGAAATGCTCGGCCGTGTCGGCCTGGGCAGCCGGCTGGGCCACTACCCCAAAGTGCTGTCCGGCGGCGAGCAGCAGCGCGTGGCGCTGGCACGGGCCTTCGTGGTGCAGCCAGCGGTGCTGCTGGCCGACGAACCCACCGGCAGCCTGGACTTCGCCACCGGCACCAAGGTGATGGAGCTGATGTTCGAGATGAACCGCGAGGCCGGTACCACGCTGGTGCTGGTCACGCACGACAGTGGCATCGCGGCGCGCTGCCAGCGCCAGCTCGGCATCGAGGCCGGCCGGCTGGTCAGCGACCGCGCATCCTGAGCGGACCTACTGCTGTGCGAACTTGTAGTCGGTCTTCGCGGCCTTGCGCAGGTCTTCCTGGTACTGCTGCAGCTTGACCTGCTCCATGCGCTGCACGATCTGGCCCTTGACGTCGTCGAAGGCCGGGAACTCGGCCTCGCGCGTGTCCTCGAGCTTGATGATGTGCCAGCCGAACTGTGTCTTCACCGGCGCGGCCGTCATCTCGCCCTTTTTCAACTGCGTCAGCGCCTGGCCGAACTCGGGCACGTAGGAATCGGCCTTGGCGAAGTCGAGGTCGCCGCCGTTGGCGCCGGAGCCCGGGTCCTTGGAATTCTTCTTGGCCAGTTCCTCGAAGCTGGCGCCGCCCTTGATTCGCGCGATCAGCGCCTTGGCCTCGGCTTCGCCTTCCACCAGGATGTGGCGCGCGCGGTATTCGGTGCCGGTGAGCTGGGCCTTGAACTTGTCGTACTCGGCCTTGGCCTCGGCGTCGCTGACCGGGTTGTTCTTCTTGAAGTCCTCGAACAGCTCGCGGATCAGGATGCTCTGGCGCGCCAGTTCCATCTGTGCGCGGTAGTCGGCCGAGGCAGCGATGCCCTTCTTCTCGGCTTCCTGCGTGAAGATCTCGCGCAGCACCACCTGGTCCTTGGCCTGGGCTTCCATCTCGGGGCCGGCCTTCTGGCCGGCGCGTTCGGCCTGGTGCAGCAGGTCGTCGACGCGCGACTTGGGCACGGCCTTGCCGTTGACCGTCGCGATGTTCTGCGCGTAGGCAGCCAGTGGCAGCAGCAGGGCGGCCGACACGGCCAGGAATGCAGCACGCACGGCGTGGGAGTTCGACTTCATGTCTTGGGGGTCTTTCGTGGAATGGGGCGCAGGCCGCTGCGGGGCAGGGCGCGCCGCTGGGGCTTCGATGCCCGCGATCAGGGAAGGTTCGCTGCGGAGTGTTTCAACGCTCGTCGGGCGCATGCGCCTCGATGGCCAACGCATGGATACCGGCGGGCATCAACAAGCGCAGGGCATCATACACGAGGCGGTGTCGCGCCACGCGGCTGCAGCCGGTAAAGCGCGCACTGGTCAGGCGCACGCTGAAATGCCGCCCCTCGCGTGCGCCGGCATGCCCGGCGTGCAGGTGGCTGTCGTCCTGCACCTCGATCGAGCTGGGCTGCAGCGCCGCGCGCAGCGCCGCCTCGATGGCCTCGCAACTGACGTCCGCTGGGGTGCTCATGTGGAATCCGCCGGCGCCTTGTAGTCGTCTTCGGCATCGTCCCTGAGATACCGGTTCAGGTAGAGACCTTGCGCCAGCGTGAACAGCAGCATCAGCCCGATGCCGCCGAAAAGCTTGAAATCGACCCAGACGTCGGTCGAAAAACTGTAGGCCACCCACAGGTTGAGCAGGCCCATCGCCGCGAAGAAGGCCACCCAGGCAAAGTTCAGGCGGTGCCATACCCATGCCGGCAGCTGCATCTGCGCGCCCATCAGCGCGCGCAGCAGGTTCTTGCCGAAGAGCAGCGGGCTGAGCCAGAAGGACAGCCCCATCGCCCAGTACAGCACGCTGGGCTTCCACTTGATGAAGGTCTCGCTGTGGAAGTAGATGGTCGCGCCGCCCAGCATCACCACCAGGCCCAAGCTGACCCACAGCATGGTGTCGACCTTGCGGCCGCGCAGCTTGAGCCAAGCTACCTGGGCCAGCGAGGCGACGATCACCACCGCGGTGGCCAGCAGCACCGGGGCCTCGCTGGGGCCGACCACACCGCCGGACACCAGAAAGCCCAGCTGGCCCGTGGCAAAGCTGGCGGCCCATGCCTTGTGCGCCTCGGCATACTTGAAGGCGGCAAAGAACAGGATGATCGGGAGAAAATCGAAGAGCAGTTTCATGCACGAGGGCAGGGCCTCATTCCGGCGGAGCGAAGTCTATCGCGGCCGAATTGATGCAGAAGCGCTCGCCGCTGGGCGCGGGCCCGTCGTCGAACACATGCCCCAGATGCGAGCCGCAGTTGCGGCAGCGCACTTCGATGCGCAGCATGCCGTGGCTGGCGTCGCGCACGCGCTCGACGACATCGCTGTTGATCGGTTCGGCATAACTCGGCCAGCCGCAGCCGGCGTCGAACTTGCTGTCGGACTTGAACAGCGGCGTGCCGCAGCCGATGCAGTCGTAGCGCCCGGGTTCGAAGTGGTCCCAGTACTTGCCGGTGAAGGCGCGCTCGGTGGCGGCATGGCGTGCCACCTGGTATTGCATCGGGTCGAGCTGCTCGCGCCATTCGGCGTCGCTCTTGTGCAGCGGGTAGCTCGGGTCGTCCAGCGGCTTGGTGCTCATGATGGGGCGCCGACCTCCACGGCTTGGGTTCGGGTGCCAAGTCTAGCGAGCACGCCGTGCCCGCGAGGCGGGCGGGGTGAAGCGCGTGAGTCCGTCGTCGGCGCGCGAGCCTACCGGGTAGTCCCTGAAACGCGCGGCAGTGTGTATCAGCTATTGTCCAAAGACCCGGAAACAGATGGAGGAGACAACAGATGAACATCCTCAAGACATGGCGTCGCTGGCCTCTGGCCGCCGCCGTCTGCTTGACTGCGTTGGGCGCCCAGGCCCAGATCAAGATCGCCTACATCGACCCCCTGTCCGGTGGCGGCGCGACCATCGGTGAGCATGGCCTGAAGCACATTCAGTACCTGATCGAGCAGGTCAATGCCAAGGGCGGTGTCATCGACGGGCAGAAGCTCGAGGTCGTGGCCTACGACAACAAGGGCAGCCCGCAGGAAAGCCTGGTGCAGGTGCAGAAGGCCATCGATGCCGGCGTGCGCTTCATCACCCAGGGCAACGGTTCGGGGGCGGCCATCGCCATCAGCGAGTTCGTCGCCAAGTTCAATGAACGCAACCCCGGCAAGGAAGTGCTGTATTTCAACTATGCCGCGGTCGACCCGGCGCTGACCAACGAGAAGTGCAGCTACTGGCACTTCCGCTGGGACGCCAACTCCGACATCAAGATGGCCGCGCTGACCAACTTCATGAAGGACAAGCCGGAGATCAAGAAGATCTACATCATCGGCCAGGACTATTCCTTCGGCCATGCGGTGCGCAACGCCGCCAACGCCATGCTGAAGCAGAAGCGGCCGGACATCCAGGTCGTCGGCGACGAGTTGCACCCGCTGTTGAAGATCACCGACTTCGCCCCCTACATCGCCAAGATCAAGGCTTCGGGCGCCGACTCGGTGATCACCGGCAACTGGGGCAACGACATGTCGCTGCTGCTCAAGGCCGCGGCCGATGCCGGATTGCAGGTCAACTGGTACACCTACTACGCCGGTGGCGCCGGCGCGCCGACGGCCATCAAGCAGACCGGGTTGGACCACCGCGTCTATCAGATCAGCGAATGGCACACCAACGTGCCCTCGCCGGAGATGGAGGCCCTTGCCGACTCCTTCCTCAAGAAGTACGGCGGCAGCAGCGGCCAGGGCTGGTGGTACCTGCGCATGAAGAACGAGATCGACATGTTCGTCGACGCGCTGAACAAGGCCAAGTCGGCCGACCCGAAAAAGGTGGCTGCGGCGCTGCACGACATGAAGTTCAAGAACATCCTCGGCGCCGAGGTGTTCATGCGGCCGGCCGACCATTCGCTGTTCCAGGACATGTACATCTCGTCCTTCGGCTCGGGCACCAAGCACGACGAAGAGAAGACCGGCTGGGGCTGGAAGACCGTGGGCTTGATCAAGGGTCAGGACACGGTCATCCCGACCACCTGCAAGATGGTCGTGCCGAGCTGATCGGCCCGGCCGCACCTGATGCGGGGCGGGCTGCGTGGGAGCAGCCCGCCCCGCCGGCACCGCCATGCTCGAACTGATCATCTTCTCCACGCTCAACGGCCTGCTCTACGGCATGCTGTTGTTCCTGCTGGCCAGCGGCCTGACGCTGATCTTCAGCATGATGGGCGTGCTGAACTTCGCGCACGCCAGCTTCTACATGCTGGGCGCCTACTTCGGCTACCAGATCAGCCGCTATGTCGGCTACTGGCCCGGGCTGGTGCTGGCGCCGCTGCTCGTGGGCGTGATCGGCGCGCTGGTCGAGCGCTTCGGCCTGCGCACCGTGCACAAGCACGGCCATGTTGCCGAACTGCTGTTCACCTTCGGCCTGGCCTTCATCATCGAAGAGCTGGTGCAGATGATCTGGGGCAAGGTGCCGGTGGACTACCGCATCCCCGAGGCGCTGAACTTCTCCGCCTTCACGCTGTTCTCGACCACCTACCCGGCGTTCCGCATGTTCATGCTGCTGATGTCGGTGGCGGTGTTCATCGCGCTGCTGCTGCTGCTGACGCGCACCCGCGTCGGTCTCATCATCCGCGCTGCGCTGACGCACTCCAACATGGTGGGCGCGCTCGGTCACAACGTGCCGCTGGTGTTCATGCTGGTCTTCGGCGTGGGTTGCGCGCTGGCGGCACTGGCCGGCGTCATCGCCGGACCGGCGCTGGTGACGCAGCCGGCGATGGCCGCCTCGCTCGGCCCGATCCTGTTCGTGGTGGTGGTGGTCGGCGGCCTGGGTTCGCTGCCGGGCGCGTTCATCGCGTCGCTGCTGATCGGCCTGATCCAGACCTTCGCGGTGGCGCTCAACGTTTCGGCGGCCGACGTGCTGGCGCCGCTGGGTATCACGCTGACGCGCGATTCCTTCGGCGGTGACCTGTGGATGGCCACGGTGGCGCAGGTGGCGCCGATCATTCCGTACCTGCTGCTGGTGCTGGTGCTGGTCTTCAGACCCAAGGGCCTGATGGGGGACCGCGAGACATGAAGCGCGCAGCGCGCAGGGCAGTCCCATGAGCGCGGCCGCCGGTTCGCGCGCGCACCTCCTGCAGTGGCTGGTGGCGGCCGCCGTCGTGCTCGTGCTGCCGTACGTCTTCTCCAGCGGCGCGTCGATCACGATGATGAGCCTGATGGGCTTCGCCGTCGTCTTCGCGCTGTCGTACAACATGCTGCTCGGCCAGACCGGCATGCTGTCCTTCGGCCATGCGGTGTACTACGGCCTGGGCGGCTTCATGACCGCGCATGCGCTCAACGTCATCGGCGCCGGCAAGCTGCCGATCCCGCTGCCGGTGCTGCCGCTGGTCGGCGGGCTGGCGGGGCTGTTCTTCGCGGTGATCCTCGGCTGGGTGTCGACCAAGCGCGCCGGCACTGCCTTCGCGATGATCTCGCTGGGCATCGGCGAACTGGTGGCCGCGTGTTCGCTGATCCTGCGTGGCTTCTTCGGCGGCGAGGGCGGCATCTCCACCAGCCGCACCTCGACGCTGCAGTTGTTCGGCATCAGCTTCGGCCCGCAGATCCAGGTGTACTACCTGATCGCCGCCTGGGCGCTGGTGTGCGTCGGCGCAATGTACGCCTTCACGCGCACGCCGCTGGGCCGCATGTGCAACGCGGTGCGCGACAACCCCGAGCGCGCCGAGTTCGTCGGCTACAGCACGCAGGTGGTGCGCTTCATCGCCTTCTGCGCGTCGGGCTTCTTCGCCGGCGTGGCCGGCGGGCTGGCGGCGATCCACTACGAGATCGTCACCGCCAGCGTCGTCGGCGCGGTGCCTTCGGGTTTCGTGCTGCTGATGGCCTACATCGGCGGCGTCGCCTTCTTCATCGGCCCGATCATCGGCGCGGTGCTGATGACGGCGCTGCAGATCTCGCTGTCCGACTACACCGGCGCGTGGATGCTCTACGTCGGCCTGATGTTCGTCGTCGTCGTGATGTACGCGCCCATGGGGCTGGCCGGGCTGCTGCTGATGCACCAGCCGCTGCTGGCGCAAGGCACCTTCAGGCGCGTGCTGCCGGCCTATGGGCTGGCGCTGCTGCCGGTGCTGATCCTGGCCGCCGGGCTGATCTTCCTGGTCGAGACCAGCCACCACCTGATGGTCAAGACCGCGGAAGGCCCGGCGATGCGCGCGCTGTGGGTCGACTACCAGGCCAATTCACCGGTCGCCTGGATCGCGATCCTGCTGCTTATCGTGGTCGGCGGCTTCGCGCTGCGCAAGGTGGCGCCGCGGGTATCCGAGGCCTTCCATGCCGCGTCGCAGGAAGCCATGCGCCGCAAGGCGGCCGCCCCATGAGTGCGCTCGCGCTGCAACTGGTCGACGTGCACAAGAGCTTCGGCGCCACGCCGATCATCCGCGGCCTGCAGCTCGAGGTGAAGCAGGGCGAGCGCCACGCGATCATCGGGCCGAACGGCGCCGGCAAGTCGACGATGTTCCACCTGATCAGCGGGCGCTTCCCGCTGAGCTCGGGCAAGGTGCTGCTGAAGGGCGAAGACATCACCGGCCTGGCGCCGTACATGATCAACCGCCGCGGGCTGTCGCGCAGCTTCCAGGTGACCAACATCTTCCCGCGCCTGAGCGTGTTCGAGAACATCCGCTGCGGCGTGCTCTGGTCGCTGGGCTACCGCTACTCGTTCTGGAACATGGTCGAGAAGGCCCGCGATGCGCGCGAGCGCAGCGACTCGATCCTGGAGCAGATCAACCTGCAGTCGCGACGCGACATCCCGGCGGGCGTTCTGTCCTATGCCGAACAGCGTGCGCTGGAGATCGGCATCACCATCGCCGGCGGTGCCGACGTGATCATGCTCGACGAGCCCACCGCCGGCATGAGCCATTCGGAAACCGACCATGCGGTGGCGCTGATCCGCCGCGTCACCGAGGGCAAGACGCTGCTCATCGTCGAGCACGACATGGGTGTGGTCTTCAACCTGGCCGACCGCATCTCGGTGCTGGTGTATGGCCAGGTGATCGCCACCGACACGCCCGAGCGCATCCGCGCCAACAAGGCGGTTCAGGAGGCCTACCTCGGCAGCGCCACCGCGGAGCACGACGATGCTTGAGGTGCGCGACCTGCACGCCTACTACGGCAAGAGCCACATCCTGCAGGGCGTGGACTTCCGCGTCGCCGACGGCGAGATTGTCTCGCTGCTGGGGCGCAACGGCGTCGGCCGCTCGACCACCATCAAGGCGATCATGGGCGAGGTCGACCGCAGCGGCTCGGTGCTGTTCAAGGGCCGCGAGATGATTGGCCTGAAGCCGCACCAGGTGTCGCGCGCCGGGCTGGGCTACGTGCCCGAGAACCGCGACATCTTCCCGCAGCTGACGGTGCGCGAGAACCTGATCCTGGGCATGAAGTCCACCAAGGCCGGCGGGCGCTGGAGCATGGACGACATGTTCCAGCTGTTCCCGCGACTGAAGGAGCGTGCCGAAACCCCCGGCGGCGTGCTTTCCGGCGGCGAGCAGCAGATGCTGACGATCTGCCGCACGCTGATGGGCGACCCGGACCTGATCATGGTCGACGAGCCCACCGAAGGCCTGGCGCCGAAGATGGTGGAGCTGGTGGGCGAGTTGCTGGCGCGCATCGCGCAGCGCGGCGTGTCGATCCTGCTGGTCGAGCAGAAGCTGACCATCGCGCTGCGCATCTCCAAGCGCCTGTACGTGATGGGCCACGGACGCATCGTCTTCGAGGGCAGCGCCGATGACCTGGCCGCCAACGAGGCGGTTCGCAAGGAGTGGCTCGAGGTGTAGGCTTGGCAGGCCGTCGATCGGTGCCTGCGCCCGGCCTGTCGCTCGCGTTACAGGAGCGATGTCGTAGCGACACCTAGAATCGCACGAGCGTTCGATTTTCCTGCTCTCGACGGAGACACCTGCCATGACAGCCAGCTACGAAGTGCGCGGCACGATTGCCGTGATCACGATGAATAACCCGCCGGTCAACGGCCTGGGCTATGACACCCGGCGCGGCATCGCCGAGGGCGTGGACCGCGCGAACGCCGATGCCGCCGTCAAGGCCATCGTCATCACCGGCGCCGGCCGCGCCTTTTCCGGCGGCGCCGACATCCGCGAGTTCGGCTCGCCCAAGGCCATCGCCGAGCCGAACCTGCTGAGCCTGATCCTGCAGCTCGAAGGCAGCGCCAAGCCGGTGGTGGCGGCCGTGCACAGCCTGTGCATGGGCGGCGGGCTGGAACTGGCGCTGGGTTGCCACTACCGCGTCGTCGCGCCGGGCACGCAGGTGGCGCTGCCCGAGGTCAAGCTGGGCCTGGTGCCGGGCGCCGGCGGCACGCAGCGGCTGCCGCGCGTGCTGGGCGTGGAGACCGCGCTGAACATGATCGTCAGCGGCGAGCCGGTGAAAAGCGAGCTGCTGGCGGCGGTGCCCGGCCAGAAGCTGTTCGACAAGCTGATCGACGGCGAGCTGATGGCCGGCGCGCTGGCCTTTGCCGCCGAGGTGGCCGAGCAGCGGCCGCTGCCGCGCGTGCGCGACCTGAAGGCGCAGCACGCCAACGCCGACGGCTACTTCGCCTTCGCGCGCAACACCGTCAAGGCGATGGCGAAGAACTTCCCCGCGCCGGCCAAGTGCGTGGACTGCGTCGAGGCTGCGGTGAAGATGCGTTTCGACGACGGCATGCGCTTCGAACGCGACACCTTCCTGGCGCTGATGCTGACGCCGGAGAGCAAGGCGCTGCGCCACGCCTTCCTGGGCGAGCGCGCCGCCAGCAAGATCCCCGACGTGCCCGCGGACACGCCGCAGCGCAAGATCGACAAGGTCGCGGTCATCGGCGCGGGCACGATGGGCGGCGGCATCAGCATGAACTTCCTCAACGCCGGCATCCCGGTGACCATTCTCGAAACCACGCAGCAGGCGCTGGACCGCGGCATCGGCGTGATGCGCAAGAACTACGAGTCGCAGGTCAAGCGCGGCAAGCTGAAGGCCGACAAGTACGAACAGCGCATGGCGCTGCTGAAGACCACCCTGGCCTACGAGGACATCAAGGATGCCGACATGGTGATCGAAGCCGTGTTCGAGGAAATGGGCGTCAAGGAGAGGGTGTTCAAGACGCTGGACGAGGTGATGAAGCCCGGCGCCATCCTGGCCAGCAACACCAGCACGCTGGACCTGAACAGAATAGCCGCCTTCACCAAGCGCCCGCAGGACGTGATCGGCACGCACTTCTTCAGCCCGGCCAACGTGATGAAGCTGCTGGAGGTGGTGCGCGGCGACAAGACCGCCAAGGACGTGCTCGCCACGGTGATGGGCTTGAGCAAGAAGATCAGGAAGACCGCGGTGGTTTCCGGCGTGTGCGACGGCTTCATCGGCAACCGCATGATCGAGCAGTACAGCCGCCAGGCCGGCTTCCTGCTGGACGAGGGCTGCACGCCCGCGCAGGTGGACAAGGCGATCGAGAAGTTCGGCTTCGCGATGGGCCCGTTCCGCATGGGCGACCTGGCCGGCAACGACATCGGCTGGGCCATCCGCAAGCGCCGCGCGGTCGAGTACCCCGACATGAAGTACAGCAGATCAGCGGACCTGCTGTGCGAGATGGGCCGTTACGGCCAGAAGACACAGTCCGGCTGGTACGACTACGTCGCCGGCAAGCGCGACGCCATCCCCAGCCCGGTGGTGGTGGAGATGATCGAGAAGCACCGCGCCTCGCTGGGCATCAAGCCGCGCAAGATCGGCGACGACGAGATCGTGCACCGTCTGGTCTATGCGCTGGTCAACGAGGGCGCGAAGATCCTCGAAGAAGGCATCGCCAGCAAGGCCAGCGACATCGACATGATCTACCTCACCGGCTACGGCTTTCCGCTGTGGCGCGGCGGGCCGATGTGTTATGCCGACACCGTGGGCCTGTTCAACGTGGTGCAGGCGATGAAGCGCTTTGCCGCCAACCCGCACGACGACGCCGCCTTCTGGCAACCCGCGCCGCTGCTGGCCAGGCTGGCGGCCGAAGGCAAGAGCTTCAGCTGAGGCTCGCGGCTGGATCTGCGTGATGCTGAAGCGGATTTTCCAGGTGCTGGTGGGGCTGCTCGCGCTGCTCGGCCTGCTGGTGCTGGTGCTGGCGCTGAACACCTGGCGCCAGGGTTCGCGGCAGATCCAGGTGCCGCCGCTTGCGGCCATCGCCGTCGACGAGCAGGCGGCGGCGCAGAGTCTGTCGGCGGCCATCCGCGCGAAGACGGTCTCGTCGCTGGAAGACGCGGCGCTGAACGCCGATCAGTTCGAGGCGCTGCATGCCCATCTGCAGGCGCGCTATCCAAAGCTGCACGGCGCACTGCAGCGCGAGGTGGTCGGGGACTTGAGCCTGCTCTACACCTGGAAGGGCAGCGACGCGTCGGCCAAGCCGCTGTTGCTGTTGGCGCACCAGGACGTGGTGCCGATCGCGCCCGGTACCGAAGGCAACTGGCAGGCCGAGCCCTTTGCCGGCACCGTGCGCGACGGCTTCGTCTGGGGCCGCGGCTCATGGGACAACAAGGCCAACCTGATCGCCCAGATGGAGGCCGTCGAGATGCTGGTGGCCTCGGGTTTCACGCCCCGGCGCACGATCTACCTGGCTTTCGGCGCGGACGAGGAGGTGGGCGGCGAGCGCGGTGCGGCCGCGATCGCCAGACTGCTCGCCGAGCGCCAGGTCCAGCTCGATTTCGTCATCGACGAGGGGCTGCTGATCACCGAAGGTGTGTTGCCCGGTCTGCAGCCGCCCGCGGCGATCATCGGCATTGCCGAAAAGGGCTATCTGACGTTGAACCTGAGCGTGGTCGCGCCGCCGGGGCATTCGTCGATTCCGCCGCCGCCGGGCACGAGCGCCATCGCCATGATGAGTGCGGCGCTGAAGCAGCTCGACGACCAGCGGCTGCCGGCCCACATCCGCGGCGTGGCGCGCGAGATGTTCGAGGCCGTGGCGCCCGAGATGAGCGGTCTGAGCCGCGTCGCGCTGTCCAACCTGTGGCTGTTCGGGCCGATGGTGCAAAAGCAGCTCGAAGCCGGCGCCAGCACCAATGCGATGCTGCGCACCACCACCGCGCTGACCATCGTCAATGCCGGCAACAAGGACAACGTGCTGCCCGGGCTGGCCGAGGCCAGCGTCAACTTCCGCCTGCTGCCGGGCGACACGCAGGACAGCGTCGTGGCCCATGCGAAGAAGGCCATCGGCAACGACAAGGTGCAACTGAAGGTGGGCACCGCCATGGAGGCGTCGAAGGTGGCGCCGACCGACAGCGCGTCGTACAAGCTGGTCGAGCGCACCGTGCGCGAGCTGTTCCCCGGCACCATCGTCGCGCCCGGCCTGATGGTGGGCGGCACCGACTCGAAGCACTTCGAGGGCTTGAGTGACCACATCTACAAGTTCTCGCCGGTGCGCGCCAAGGCCGAGGACCTGCCGCGCTTCCATGGCACCAACGAGCGCATCTCCACCGCCAACCTGGCCGAACTGATCCGCTTCTACCACCGGCTTCTCAGCCAGGGCGCGGTATAGCGCCCTCCATCGTCGAAGGACCTTCCATGACTCAAGCCGTCATCGTCTCCACCGCCCGCACGCCCCTGGCCAAGAGCTGGAAGGGCGCCTTCAACATGACGCATGGTGCCACGCTCGGCGGCTTCGCGATCAAGGCCGCGGTCGAGCGTGCCGGCGTCGACCCGGCCGCGATCGACGACGTGCTGATGGGCTGCGCCAACCCCGAGGGCGCCACCGGCATGAACATCGCGCGCCAGGCCGCACTGCGCGCCGGCCTGCCGATCAGCGTCGGCGGCGTCACGGTCAACCGTTTCTGTTCCAGCGGCTTGCAGACCATCGCCATGGCGGCGCAGCGCATCATCGCCGGCGAGAGCGACCTGCTGGTGGCCGGCGGCGTGGAGAGCATCTCCTGCGTGCAGCAGGAGATGAACAAGCACATGCTCGCCGACAGCTGGCTGGCGCAGCACAAGCCGGCGATCTACATGAGCATGCTCGAGACCGCCGAGAACGTGGCCAAGCGCTACGGCATCCCCAAGGAGCGCATGGACGAGTACGGCGCGGCCAGCCAGCAGAAGGCCTGCGCGGCGCAGGAAGCGGGCAAGTTCAACGACGAGATGGTGTCGTGCACGGTGACGGCCGGTGTCGCCGACGCCCAGCTGGGCCTGCGCACCAAGGAAGTGACGATCAGCGCCGACGAGGGGCTGCGCCCGGGCACCACCGTCGACAGCATCAAGGGCATCCGCTCGGCCGTGCCCGGCGGCGTGGTCACGGCCGGCAATGCCAGCCAGTTCAGCGACGGCGCCGGCGCCTGCGTGCTGGTCAGCGACAGCTACGCGCAGCAGAAGAACCTCAAACCCATTGGCCGCTTCCTCGGCTTTGCGGTGGCCGGCTGCGAGCCCGACGAGATGGGCATCGGACCGGTCTTCGCCGTGCCCAAGGTGTTGAAGCGCCTGGGCCTCAAGGTGGAGGACATCGACCTGTGGGAGTTGAACGAGGCCTTCGCCGTGCAGGTGGTGTACTGCGCCGACAAGCTGGGTATCCCGATGGACCGGCTCAACGTCAACGGCGGCGCGATCGCGGTGGGCCACCCCTACGGCCTGAGCGGCCAGCGCCTGACCGGCCATGCGCTGATCGAAGGCAAGCGCCGCGGCGCCAAGCGCGTGCTGGTGACGATGTGCGTCGGCGGCGGCATGGGCGCGGCTGGCGTGTTCGAGGTGCTTTGAGCGAGGGCGCCGCGATGCAGGTGCTGCGCACGCCGGACGAGCGCTTCGCCAGCCTGCCGGGCTTCGCGTACGCGCCGCACTACGCGCAGCTCGATGGCCTGCGCATGCACTACGTCGACGAAGGCCCGCGCGATGCGGCCGTGACGGCACTGTGCCTGCACGGCCAGCCGAGCTGGGCCTATCTGTATCGCAAGATGATCCCTGTGTTCGCCGGCGCGGGGTTGCGCGTGGTGGCGCCTGACTGGTTCGGTTTCGGCCGCTCCGACAAGCCCGACGACGATGCCTGGTACAGCTTCGACCGGCACCGCGACTCGATGCTGCACTTCGTCGAGCAGATGGACCTGCACAACTTGATGCTGGTGGTGCAGGACTGGGGCGGCCTGCTCGGGTTGACGCTGCCGCTGCAGCAGTCCGAACGCTACACGCGCCTGCTGGTGATGAACACCGGGCTGGGGCTGGGTACGGTGACCGAGGGCTTCAAGCAGTGGCGCGCCTACGCCAACAGCCAGCCCGACATGGCCATCGGCAGGCTGCTCCAGCGCGGCAACCCCGGCATGACGGCCGAGGAAGTCGCGGCCTACGACGCGCCGTTTCCCGACCGCAGCTACAAGGCGGGGGTGCGCGCCTTTCCCAACTTGGTGCCCGACAGTGAACAGGCGCCCGGCGCCGAGATCAGCCGCCAGGCCGGCCGTTTCTGGAGCGAGCAGTGGACGGGCGACAGCTTCATGGCCATCGGCATGCAGGACCCCGTGCTGGGCCCGCCGGCGATGCAGTCGCTGCGCCGGCAGATCCGCGGCTGCCCCGAGCCGATGGAGGTCGCCGACGGCGGCCATTTCGTGCAGGAACGCGGCGCGCCGATCGCTGCCGCGGCGCTGCGCCACTTCAAGCTCTGAACGCGGGGACGGCGATGCAGGTCGATCTGGACACGCTGCGCACGTTCTTCGCCGGCGCGCCCTTCATGGCCGACCTGGGCGTCGTGCCCACGGCCGTGGCCGAGGGCCGCGTCGAGACCGAACTGGCGCTGGCGCCACGCCACTTCCAGCACACCGGCCAGGTGCATGCCGGCGTGATGCTCAGCATGGCCGACCATTCGATGGGCGCGGCCGCGCAGACGCTGGCCGACGAGGGCTTCGTCGTCATCACCGCCGAGCTGTCCACGCGCCTGCTGCGCGCCGCGCGCGGCGAGCGGTTGCTGTGCGAGGCGCGGGTCATCAAGCGCGGCCGCAGCATCAGCTTCACCGAAGCCGACGTGTACTGTGAAGCCGCGGGCGAGCGCATCCATGCGATGCGCGCCTCGGCGACGATGGCGCTGACGCGCATCCGCAAGACCCCATGAGACAGACGCTCGATTTCCTGCTGCACGACTGGCTGGGCGTGGCCTCGCTGCTGCAGCGTCCGCGCTTCGCCGAGCATTCCACCGGCACCTTCGCCTCGGTGCTGGACACCAGCGAACGCATCGCGCGCGAGAGGTTCGCGCCCTTCAACCGCCTGGCCGACACGCAGGAGCCGCGTGTCGTTTCCGGTCCGGACGGCGAGCGCGTGCAACTGCCCGAGGCCACGCGCGATGCCGTGCTGGCCTATGCCGAATCGGGCATGCTGGCCGCGGCGCAGGACCACGACATCGGCGGCATGCAACTGCCCTGCGTCATCGAGATGGCGGCCAACGCCTTCTTCCACAAAGCCAGCATCGCGATGACCGGCTATGCGCTGCTGACCAGCGGCAACGCCAACCTGCTGATGGCGCACGGCACGCCGGCGCAGCGCGAGGTGTTCGCGAAGAATCAGTTCTCCGGCCGCTGGTTCGGCACCATGTGCCTGAGCGAGCCGCAGGCCGGATCGAGCCTCGGCGACGTCGCGACGCGTGCCGTGCCGGACGGCGAGGATCATGAATCCGACCCGCTGGGCCCACGCTACCGGCTGCGCGGCAACAAGATGTGGATCTCGGCCGGCGAGCACGAGCTGAGCGAAAACATCGTGCACCTGGTGCTGGCGAAGATCGCCGATGCCGAGGGCCGCACCGTGCCCGGCACCCAGGGCATCTCGCTGTTCGTCGTGCCGAAGCAGTTGGTCGATGCCGCGGGCCGGCTCACGGGCGAGCGCAACGACGTGGCGCTGGCCGGGCTGAACCACAAGCTGGGCTACCGCGGCACCACCAACACGCTGCTCAATTTCGGCGAGGGCCGCTTCACGCCGCGCGGCCAGGCAGGCGCCATCGGCTACCGCGTCGGCGCGCCCGGCCAAGGCCTGCGCTGCATGTTCCACATGATGAACGAGGCGCGCATCGGCGTCGGCCTGGGTGCGGTGATGCTCGGTTTTGCCGGTTACGAAGCCAGCCTGGACTACGCACGCACGCGGCCGCAAGGTCGCCCTTGGGCGACCGGGTCGCAGGGCCGGCCGATGGGCGTGGGCGGCAAGGATGCGACGCAGCCGCAGGTGCCGATCATCCAGCATGCCGACGTCAAGCGCATGCTGCTGGCGCAGAAGAGCTACGTCGAAGGCGGCTTGGCGCTGGCGCTGTACTGCGCGCGCCTGGTCGACGAACTGCACACCGGCGACGAGCGCAGCGCCCGTGAGGCCGGCCAGCTGCTGGAGGTGCTGACGCCGATCGCCAAGAGCTGGCCCAGCGAATGGTGCCTGGAAGCCAACAGCCTGGCGATCCAGGTGCACGGCGGCTATGGCTACACGCGCGACTTCCCGGTGGAGCAGTACTGGCGCGACAACCGCCTGAACATGATCCACGAAGGCACGCACGGCATCCAGGCGCTGGACCTGCTGGGCCGCAAGGTGCTGATGCACGAGGGCGCGGCGTTCAAGCTGCTGGCCGCGCGCATGCATGCCACGATACGCACCGCCGCCGAACACGACACGCTGCGCGCACCCTCGCGCCAGCTGCAGGCCGCGCTGCAGGCGCTGGAGTCGGCCACCCGCGCCGCCTGGGCCGAGGCCACGCCCGAGCAGGCGCTGGCCAATGCCACGCCCTACCTGCAGGCCTTCGGCCACGTGGTGCTGGCCTGGCTGTGGCTGGACTTGGCCCTGGCCTGCGAGGCGCGGCTGGGCCGCGGGCAGGCCGATGCCGTCACGCTGGACGGCCTGCACGGCCGGCTGGCGGCGATGCGCTACTTCTACGCCTACGAGCTGCCGAAGATCGACGCCTGGCTGTTGCCGGTGGCGGCGCGCCAGGCGCTGTGCCGCGAGATGCGCGAGGCCTGGTTCTGAACATGAACAACAAGACCATCGACACCCTGGTCTGGGTCTGCATCTATGCCGGCCTGTTCGGCCTGGGCCTGGGCATCTGGTTCACCGAACACCACCTGGCGGCGGGCGTGACGCTGATGCTGCTGAGCGGTGGCCTGATCGCCGCCGGCGCGGTCCTCGTCTGGCTGCGCTCTCGCCGCCCCGATCCCCCCTGAACGAAGGCCCATTCATGAGCACACCGATCCAGAAACTCTTCGACCTGAGCGGCAAGACCGCATTGATCACCGGCGGCTCGCGCGGCCTGGGGCTGCAGATTGCCGAGGCGCTGGGCGAGGCCGGCGCGAAGCTGCTGCTCAGCTCGCGCAAGGCTGCCGACCTGGAGGAAGCGGCCGCGTACCTGAAGGCCAAGGGCATAGCCGCGCAGTGGGTGGCGGCCGACGCCAGCGACCCGCTGCAGGTGCAGAGGGTCTGCGACGAGGCGATGCAGCGCCTGGGCCAGATCGACATCCTCGTCAACAACGCCGGTGCCACCTGGGGCGCGCCGGCCGAGGACTACCCGCTGCAAGCCTGGGACAAGGTAATGAACCTCAACATCCGCAGCATCTTCCTGATGTGCCAGGCGGTGGGCAAGGCGAGCATGATCCCGCGGCGCCAGGGACGCATCGTCAACATCGCCTCGATCGCCGGCCTGAGCGGCTCGATCGATGTCAAGTTCATCGCCTACGGCACCAGCAAGGGCGCGGTGGTCAACTTCACGCGCACGTTGGCCGGCGAATGGGGCGCCTACGGCATCACCGTCAATGCGCTGGCGCCCGGCTTCTTCCCCAGCAAGATGACGAAGGGCGTTCTTGCCGAACACGGTACCGACAAGCTGGCGGCGCAGGCGCCGCTGAAGCGCCTGGGCGACGATGACGACCTGAAGGGCGCGGCGCTGCTCTTCGCCTCGGCCGCGGGCAAGCACATCACCGGGCAGATCCTGGCGGTGGATGGCGGTGTCAGCGCAGTGCATGGCGGCGGCTGAATGCAGTTCGCCCGCCACATCCCCTTCATCCACCTGCTCGGCGCGCAGCTGCTGCGCTTCGAAGAAGGCGAAAGCGAGATCGCGCTCGACCTGCGCGAGGAGCTGAACAATTCCTGGCACGTGGCGCACGGCGGCGTGGTGATGACCTTGCTGGACGTGGCGATGGCCCATGCCACGCGCGCACCGCGCAAGCCCGAAGAAGGCCCCGATCCGCGCGGTGTGGTCACGATCGAAATGAAGACCACCTTCATGCGCCCGGCGATGGGCCGCGTCACCTGTGTTGGCAAGCTGCTGCATCGCAGTGCCGCGCTGGCCTTCTGCGAGGGCACGGTGCTCAACGCCGCGGGTGAACGGTTGGCGCATGCCACCGGCACCTTCAAGTTCTTGTCTGGATTGCCGGTGGAAGGCCGGCGCATCCAGTCCCCTGATGCTTCGGATTGATGGACCCACCCCGCAGCGGCTTCGCCGCTGGCGCCACCCGCGGTCCGGCAAAGCCGGTTCCGCGGTAGCCGCTCGACGATTGAGCGCAGTACCCACCTGCAGGAGACAAGCATGGCAGCAGTGAACAAGCAGTGGCACCTGGTGTCTCGCCCCACGGGCGAGCCCAGCTCATCGAACTTCAAGCTGGTCGAGGCGATGCTGCCCGAGCTGCAGGATGGCCAGGTGCTGGTGCGCAACCATTTCATGAGCCTGGACCCGTACATGCGCGGGCGCATGAACGACGGCAAGAGCTACGCGCAGCCGCAGCCGCTGAACGCGGTGATGCAGGGCGGTACGGTCGGCGAGGTGGTGACGTCGAAGAACCCCGCCTTCCAGCCGGGCGACAAGGTGGTGGGTCCGGGCGGCTGGCAGCAGGTCGCGCTGGTCGATGCGCCGCAGCTCAGCATGTGGCGCAAGGTGGACGCCACGCAGGTGCCGCTGTCGGCCTATCTGGGCGCGGTGGGCATGCCGGGCGTCACCGCCTGGGTGGGGCTGATGACCATCATCGAGCCGAAGGCCGGCGAGACCGTGGTGGTCAGCGCCGCCAGCGGCGCGGTGGGCAGCGTGGTCGGGCAACTGGCCAAGGGTTTGGGCTGCCGCGTCGTCGGCCTGGCCGGCGGGCCGGGCAAGTGCAAGGCGGTGGTCGAGGAGTTCGGCTTCGATGCCTGCATCGACTACCGGCAGCACCCCGACCTGAAGTCGCTGTCGGCCGCGCTGAAGGAGGCCTGCCCGCAGGGCATCGACGGCTACTTCGAGAACGTCGGCGGCCTGATCCTCGACGCGGTGATGCTGCGCGCCAACGCCTTCTCGCGCATCGCCATGTGCGGCATGATCGCCGGCTACAACGGCGAGCCGATCCCGATGGCCGCGCCGCAGCTGATCCTGGTCAACCGCATGAAGGTGCAGGGCTTCATCGTCAGCGAGCACATGAAACATTGGCCGCAGGCGCTGCAAGAGTTGGGTGCCGCGGTGGCCAGCGGCAAGCTGAAGTACCGCGAGACCGTGGCCCAGGGCATCGAGGCCGCGCCCGAGGCCTTCATCGGGCTGCTCAAGGGCAAGAACTTCGGCAAGCAGCTGGTCAAGCTGATTTGAAGTGACTCCCCCCGAAGCGCCTTCGGCGCTCCCCCCAGGGGGCAACGCCAGTGGCCCGGCGAAGCCGGTTCCACGGCGTTCGCTCGATACCGCAGCAGATGCGTTGCGGGCGGCACCGCGGACAAGCAAAGTGCATTGGAGTTGGACGCGCTTTCAGGGCCTGGGTGTGCAGGCGCTGTATGACATCCTGGCTCTGCGCTGCCGCGTGTTCATCCTGGAGCAGGGGGCGTACCTCGATCCGGATGGCGCGGACCCGCATGCCTGGCACCTGCAGGGCCGCGATGACGCGGGCGTGCTGCAGGCCTATCTGCGTGGCGTCGACCCGGGCATCAAGTACGCCGAACCGTCGATCGGCCGTGTCATCACCGCGCCCGAGGTGCGCGGCACCGGCCTGGGCCGCATGCTGATGCACGAGGGCCTGGCGCGCTGCGCCGCGCAGTGGCCGGGGCAGGCGATACGCATCAGCGCGCAGACGCGGCTGCACGCCTTCTACGCCGGCCTGGGTTTCGAGGCGGTCGGCGACGAATACATCGAAGACCACATTCCCCACATCCAGATGCTGAGGAGACCGTCATGAGCATCACCCACGAAGTGTTCAACCAGGCCACGCCGCTGGCCAACCTCAACCTGTTCCAGTTGAACCTGCCGCTGCAGGAGGCGCTGGCCTGGCACCACCCCGGCTACGAGCGCGCGCGCTTCGATGCGCTCGGCGCCGAAGCCGGCAGCGCCGACATGCAGGTGCATGCGCGGCTGGCCAACCAGCATTCGCCGGTGCTGCATGCGCACGATCGCTTCGGCCATCGCATCGACCAGGTGGAGTTCCACCCCAGCTACCACGTGCTGATGAGCAGCGCGCTGCGCCACCGGCTGCATGCCACGCCGTGGACCGAAGGCGCGGGCGGGCACATCGAGCGCGCCGCGGCCTTCATGCTCTTCACCGAACTGGAGCCGTCGATCCTGTGCCCGGTGTCGATGAGTTATGCGGTCACACCAGCCCTGCGCGCGCAGCCGGCGCTGTTCAAGGACTGGCTGCCCAAGCTGGCCAGCACGCAGTACGACGCGCGTTTCCTGCCCTTCGCGCAGAAGTCGTCAGTCACCATGGGCATGGGCATGACCGAAAAGCAGGGCGGCTCGGACGTGCGCGCCAACAGCACGCGTGCCGAATTCGAGGCCGACGACGCCTGGGGCGCGCGCTACCGCATCACCGGCCACAAGTGGTTCATGTCGGCGCCGATGTGCGATGCCTTCCTGGTGCTGGCGCAGACCGGCAGCGGGCTGAGCTGCCTGTTCCTGCCGCGGCTGCTGCCCGACGGCAGCGTCAACCCCATCCGCATCCAGCGGCTGAAACACAAGCTGGGCAACCATGCCAACGCCAGCTCGGAGGTCGAGTTCGAGGGCGCGACGGCCTGGCTGGTGGGCGACGAGGGCCGCGGCATCCCGCAGATCCTGGCGATGGGCATGATCACGCGGCTCGATTGCGCGCTCGGCACCGCCGCTCTGATGCGCCAGGCGCTGTCCATCGCCATGCACCACACGGCCGAGCGCAAGGCCTTCGGCAAGCGCCTGGTCGAGCAGCCGATGATGAAGAACGTGCTCGCCGACCTGGCGCTGGAAAGCGAGGCCGCCACCGCACTGGCGATGCGCCTGGCGCGCGCGGTCGACCGCAGCGAGAACGGCACGGATGCGCACGAGGAAGTGATGCGCCGGCTGCTGACGCCGATCGCCAAGTTCTGGGTCTGCAAGCGCGGCAGCCATTTCGCGCAGGAAGCGATGGAATGCCTGGGCGGCAATGGTTATGTGGAGGCGGAGGGCGAGGGTGTGATGGCGCGCATCTACCGCGAGATGCCGCTCAATTCCATCTGGGAAGGCGCCGGCAACATCATGGCGCTGGACCTGCTGCGTGTACTGCGTTCCAAGGACGTGGCGGCGGCGCTGCAGCAGGAGATCGCCCCCGCACTGGGTGCGCATGCTGCACTGGACCGCGCGGCGCAGCGCGCGCTGGCCGGCATCGACACGCTGGCCGAAGAAGCGCAGGCGCGGCGTCTGGCGCGCGACATCGCGCTGCTGCTGCAGGCGGCGCTGCTGCATCGAAGCAGCCCGGCGGTGTTCTCGGCCTTCTGCGTGTCGCGGCTGGATGGCGCGGCCGATGT
The DNA here is from genome assembly GCA_964446545.1 of uncultured Rubrivivax sp. Taxonomy (GTDB): domain Bacteria; phylum Pseudomonadota; class Gammaproteobacteria; order Burkholderiales; family Burkholderiaceae_C; genus Rubrivivax. Next base: position 7,835 of record CAYUPF010000019.1, on the reverse strand, counting down.
CTTCGGCCTGCTGCCGGCCAGCACCGATGTCGACGCGATCCTGCAGCGTGCGATGCCCTCCCTCCATTGAAGGCGACGCGATGAGCGAGCTGATCCTGCACCACTACCCGATGTCGCCCTTCGCCGAGAAGGCGCGGCTGTTGCTCGGCTACAAGAAGCTGCCCTGGCGTTCGGTGATCATCCCGCCGGTAATGCCCAAGCCCGACGTGGTGGCGCTGACCGGTGGCTACCGCAAGACGCCGATCCTGCAGCTCGGTGCCGACGTGTACTGCGATACCGCGCTGATCGCGCGCGTGCTCGAAGCGCGGCAGCTGCAGCCCACGCTGTACCCGACCAGCGCGCCGCTGGCGGTGCCGCTGGCGCAGTGGGCCGACGGCACGCTGTTCGGTGCTGCCGTCAGCTGGGCGATGCAGCCGGCCGGCGTGGCCGCGATCATGGGCGCGCAGCCGCCCGAGGTGCTGAAGGCCTTCGCCGCCGACCGCGCCGCCATGCGCGCGAATGCGCCGCGGCCCACGCTGGCCGATGCCACCGTGCAGCTGAAGCAGCATCTGTCGGTCATCGCCGCGCAGTTGCAGCAGGGCGGGCCCTGGTTGTTCGGCGCGGCGCCGAGCATCGCCGACTTCTGCGTCGGCCACTGCCTGTGGTTCATCCGCCTGGCGCGGCCGGTGGCGCACCTGCTCGACGACTATGCGCCCGTCGGCCCGTGGCTGGACCGGCTGTTCGCCATCGGGCACGCGGCGTCAACGCCGATGGACAGTGCCGAAGCCCTGGCCGCGGCCGCCGGCGCGGCCGCACATGCGCCGACCAGCGTCGAAGCCGGCCTGGGCTTCGACGCCGGCCAGGCGGTCACCGTGGCGGCCACCGACTACGGCGTGGACCCGGTCGCTGGCACGCTGGTCGGTTTGAGCGCTCAGGAGGTGGTGCTGCGCCGCAGCGATGCACGTGCCGGCACCGTGCACGTGCATTTCCCGCGTTTCGGCTTCCAGATCAGGGCAGACAAGACATGAAGCAGTTCAAGGGCCGCACGGCGGTGATCACCGGTGCCGCTTCCGGCTTCGGACTCGAGACCTCGCGCATCGCCGCACGCGAAGGCATGAACGTGGTCATGGCGGACGTTCAGCCCGATGCACTGGACCGGGCCGCTGCCGAAATCGGCGCAACGGGTGCGCAGGTGCTGCCGTACCGGCTCGACGTGTCCAAGGCGGCCGAGGTCGAAGGCTTGAGCGCGGCCACGCTGCAGCGCTTCGGCGCGCCGCATCTTGTCTTCAACAACGCCGGTGTCGGCGGCGGCGGGCTGATCTGGGAGAACACGCTGCAGGACTGGGAATGGGTGCTGGGCGTCAACCTGATGGGCGTGGTGCACGGCATCCGCAGCTTCACGCCGATGATGCTCGAAGCCGCGAAGCGCGACCCGGGCTACGAAGGCCACATCGTCAACACCGCATCGATGGCCGGATTGGTGAACCCGCCGAACATGGGCGTGTACAACGCCAGCAAGCACGCGGTGGTGGCTGTCAGCGAGACGCTGTACCAGGACCTGCGGCTGGTGACCGACCAGATCACCGCCTCGGTGCTGTGCCCGTTTTTCGTCACCACCGGCATCACGCGCAGCGAGCGCAACCGCCCCGCGGCGCTGGCGGCCGCCAAGCCGACGAAGAGCCAGCTGATCGGCCGGGCGATGACCGACCGCGCTGTCGGCAGCGGCCGGGTCACCGCGCCGATGGTGGCGCAATACGTGTTCGACGCGCTGCGCGAGCAGCGCTTCTACATCTACAGCCACCCGCGCGCGCTGGCCTCGGTGCAGTCGCGCATGGAAGACCTGCTGGAACCGCGCAATCCCACCGACCCCTTCGCGGCCAAGCCCGAGGTTGGCGCCGAACTTCGCGCCGCACTGCGCGCGGCGGACTGACGCCGGCCATGAACGCCGGCTACGCCACCTTCGTGGCGGCCAGCGCGGCGCTGGGCGGCTTCCTTTTCGGCTTCGACAGCGCCGTCATCAACGGCGCGGTGCCGGGCATCCAGGCCACCTTCCACTCCGGCTCGGCGGGCACCGGCTTCGCCGTGGCCTCGATCCTGCTCGGCTGCGCCGCCGGCGATTCGCTGGCCATCAACCTGGTCAGTGGCGCCATCAACATCGGCGCCACCGTGCTGGCCATCGCGCTGATCGACCGCGTCGGCCGCCGGCCGCTGCTGCTGTGGGGCGCGGTGGGCATGGTGCTGACGCCGGCGCTGCTGGCCGCCAATGCCTACGTTGTTTGCCTTCGGCGTGTCCTGGGGGCCGGCGGTGTGGACCTTGCTCGGCGAGATGTTCCCCAATCGCCTGCGCGGCTCGGCCATGGCCGTGGCGGTGATGGCGCAATGGCTGGCCAACTGGCTGGTCACGCTGAGTTTCCCGCCGATGCTGCGTGGCCTGGGTCCGGCGGCGGGCTACGGCGTGTATGCCGGCTTTGCGCTGCTGGCCGTGGTTTTCGTGCTGCGGCGGGTGCGGGAAACGCGCGGCCTTGCTCTCGAGGACATGTGAGATGAGGGCGCACGCCGTGGTGGTGGGGGGCGGCCCTGCCGGACTGATGGCGGCCGAGGTCCTGGCCGCTTCGGGTGCCGAGGTGCATCTGTACGACGCCATGCGCTCGGTGGGCCGCAAGTTCCTGCTGGCGGGCAAGGGCGGGCTGAACCTCACGCATTCCGAAGCCATCGGCAGCTTCGTCTCGCGCTATGGCGCGCGTGACAAGGACATCGACGCGATGCTCGTCCGCTTCGGCCCGCAGGCCCTGCGCGACTGGGCGAGCGCGCTGGGCATCGACACCTTCGTCGGCAGCTCCGGGCGCGTGTTCCCGCGCGACATGAAGGCCGCGCCGCTGCTGCGCGCCTGGCTGCAGCGGCTGCGCGCTCAGGGCGTGATGTTCCACATGCGCCACCGCTGGATCGGCTGGGCACCGGGAGGCGCACTGCGCTTCGACACGCCGCAAGGCGAGGTGCTGCTGCAGCCCGATGTGCTTGTGCTGGCGCTGGGCGGGGCCAGCTGGTCGCGGCTCGGGTCGGACGGTGCCTGGGTCGATCTGCTGCAGCAGCGTGGTGTGGCCGTGGCGCCGCTGCGACCGTCGAACTGCGGCTTCGAACGCGGCTGGAGCGAACACTTCGCCACGCGCCATGCCGGGCAGGCGCTGAAGTCGGTGGCCATCGAACTGCCGGGCACGTCCTGGCGCCAGGTGGGTGAATGCGTGGTCACGCGCTACGGCATCGAAGGCAGCCTGGTCTATTCCGCCTCGGCCGCGCTGCGCGAGGCCATCGATGCGGCAGGCAGCGCGACGCTGCACCTGGACCTGCTGCCGGCGCGCAGCCTGGCCTGGGTGGCGGCCGAGCTGGCGCACCCGCGCGGCCGCCGCTCGCTGTCCACGCACCTGAAGTCGCGGCTCGGCCTGTCGGGCGTCAAGGCCGCTCTGCTGTACGAGGTGGCGGACAGAGCGACGCTGATCGATGCCGCACGGCTGGCAGCACTCGTCAAGGCGTTGCCGCTGACGCTGAAGGCCGCGCGGCCCATCGACGAGGCCATCAGCAGCGCCGGCGGCGTGCGCTTCGATGCGCTGGACGACAGCCTGATGCTGCGCGATCTGCCGGGCGTGTTCTGCGCCGGCGAGATGCTGGACTGGGAGGCGCCGACCGGCGGCTACCTGCTGACGGCCAGCATGGCCGGCGGCCGCGTGGCCGGTGCCGGCGCACGCGACTGGCTGGCCCGCATCAGAGCGCCATCGTCTGGGTTTCCCTGAACAGCGATTCGCTGAACTGGATGGAGCGCGGGCCTTCGTCGGCCATGGCCCACAGGCCCAACGCCTTGGCAGACATCGGCTTGGCAAAGAGAAATCCCTGCAGTTCGTCGCAGCCGAACTGGCGCAGGATCTGGTACTGCTCGTCGGTCTCGACGCCTTCGGCCACCACCTTGAGCTTCAGCGCCTGTGCCAGCTGCACCACGGCCGAGGCGATCTTGCGCGCCTCTTCGCTGCTTTCCAGGTCGAGCACGAAGCTGCGGTCGATCTTCAGCTCGCCGGCCGGCAGCTTGCGCAGGTAGGCCAGGCTGGAATAACCGGAGCCGAAGTCGTCGATGGAGATGTGCACGCCCACCGCGGCCAGCTCGGTGAAGAAGCGCAGCGTGGCGTCGGTGTCCTCCATCGCCACCGATTCGGTGATCTCGCAGGTCAGCAGGTCGGGATTGATCTGATGCTTGCGCAGCGCGTCGGCAATGCGCTGCGGCAGGTCGCGCTGGCGCAGCTGGTGGGCCGACAGGTTGATGGCCACGCGCATGCGCAAGCCCTCGTCGCGCCAGGCGCGCGCCTGGCGGCAGGCCTCGTCGATGACCCAGCCGCCGAGCGCATTGATCAGGCCGCTGCGCTCGGCCATCGGGATGAAGATGTTCGGGCTGATCGTGCCGCGCTGCGGGTGGTGCCAGCGCAGCAACGCCTCCACGCCGGTGACCTGGGCGCTGGGCGCGTGGATCTTCGGTTGGTAGAACAGTTCCAGCTGCGAGCGAGCGAGCGCCATGCGCAGATCGCGCAGCAGCTCGGCCTGCTCGCGCGTGTCGACCACCATGCGAGCATCGAAGACCGCATAGGTGGAGCCGCCGGAGCTCTTGGCGGCGCGCATGGCCACGCCGGCATGCGTGATCAGCGCCGACATCGAACCATGCTGCGGGTACAGCGCCACGCCCACCGAACAGCTGACGCTGAGTTCGCGTTCGTCGATGCTGCAGGGTTGCGTCACCGCGTCGATGACCTGCACCGCCAGCGCCATGGCCTGCTGCGCGGGGCCTTCACCCTCCAGCAGCAGCAGGAATTCGTCGCCGCCCAGGCGCGCCGCCGAATGCGGTGTGACCAGCCCGCGCAGGCGCTGCGCGATGCGCTGCAGCAGCCGGTCGCCGCACTCGTGCCCGAAATCGTCGTTGACGTGCTTGAAGCCGTCCAGCGCCACCACCAGCAGTGCGGCCTGGCCTTGCTGGGCATCGGCCTGCTGCTGCGCCTGCGCCAGCCGGCCTTCGAAGCTCAGGCGGTTGGGCAGACCCGTCAGTTCGTCGCGCAGCGCGTGTGCCTCGATCTCGCCACGTGCCATTTCCAGGCGCCGCCTCAGGCGCAGTTCGATGACGCAGGCCAGTAGCATCAGCAGCAGCAGATCGGTGCCGCCCATCGACGCCAGCATGACCATCGTCGTCGGCCCGATCGCATCGCCCGACAGCGGCGTGGCAACACTCGGCACCGCGGCCGAGGTCATCACCAGGGTCTGGGCGACCAATGTGCCGGCCGCGACGATCGCCGCGGCCATGCCCTGGCGCTGCGCGTTCGCTTCGGCGCCGGCCATGGGGCGCGCAGTGCGCAGGCTCCAGGCGAAACCGCTGCTCGCGCTCAGCCAGGCCAGCAGCAGCAGGCCGATGTTCCAGTGCACGGCGCCTGGCTGGGCCACCGAGCGCAAGGTCAACATCTGCGCTGCCAAAGCCGCGCCGCCCAGCAGCGCCGCGCCGCCCAGCCGCCGCGTGCGCGAAGCCGGCGCGGACAGCGCCCAATACAGGCCCGGCAAGCCCAGCGCGAAGGCAGCCAAGCCGGCAGCGCCGACGCTGTGCCCATCGAAGCCGATGTCCAGCCCGGCCGTCAGCTTGGCCACGCCCAGCACGGCGGTGGCCCACAAGCCAGTGGCCAGCGCCGCGCCCGCGGCCAGCAGCCAGGGCAGTCGTTCGGCCGCGGCGCGCAGGCGCACCCGCTGGCCCATGTCGATGCAGACATAGGCGCCGAGCAACAGCACCAGCAGCCCCATCGCCGGCGGCAGCAGAGTCGGATTCAGGTTGATCACGGACGGTGAAGGTCGGTTGTCCCGCGCAGGGCAGCGATAAGCGATGGAGATGGCGCCATCCGCGGACTATCGGCCGTGGTCTGCAGCGCTTAAGGCGGCGGGACGGCTCCCGGCGGCGGGAGCAGGTGGCGGCGCGACTTATGCACGACAGGCAAGCGGCTGCAACCGTGGCACACTGCGCCGCCTTTCATGACCGCTCCGAAGTGGGGCCCAAGCGATTTGGATCCGATCCTGCTGCAGATTGCCACCGAACTGGGCGCACGCCCGGCGCAGGTGAAGAGTGCCGTCGAACTGCTCGACGGCGGCGCCAGCGTGCCTTTCATCGCGCGCTATCGCAAGGAGGCCACCGACGGCCTGGACGACAACCAGCTGCGCGACCTGGAAGTGCGCCTGGCCTACCTGCGCGAGCTGCAGGAGCGTCGCGCCGCGGTGCTGAAGAGCATCGCCGAGCAAGGCAAGCTGACGCCCGAGCTGCGCGCCGCCATCGATGCCGCTGCCACCAAGCAGGTGCTGGAGGACCTGTACCTGCCCTACAAGCCCAAGCGCCGCAGCAAGGGGCTGATCGCGCGCGAGGCCGGCATCGAGCCGCTGGCCGACAAGCTGTTCGCCGATCCGGCGCTGGACCCGGTGGCCGAGGCGACGGCCTTCGCTACCGCCCGTGAGGGTGGCTGGGCCGCCCTGGCCGAGGCCGGCTTCGCCGACGTGCCGGCGGTGCTGGACGGCGTGCGTGACATCCTGTCCGAGCGCTGGGCCGAGGATGCCGTGCTGGTAGGCCAGCTGCGCGACTGGTTGTGGGCTTCAGGGCGGCTGCGCGCGCGGCTGATGCCGGGCAAGGATGCAAACGCCGCCGAGGTGGCCAAGTTCCGCGACTACTTCGATTTCGACGAGGCGCTGCGCAGCGTGCCCTCGCACCGCGCCTTGGCGGTGTTCCGCGCCCGCGCGCAGGACATCCTGGAGCTGCGCCTGGCACCGCCCGACGAAGACAGTGCCAGCGCGGTATCTGCCGCCGAAGGCCGCATCGCCCAGCACCTGGGCTGGCGCCACGCCGGCCGTGCCGCCGACGATCTGCTGCGTCGTTGCATCGCCTGGACCTGGAAGGTCAAGCTCGGCCTGAGCCTCGAGCGCGACCTGTTCGGCCGCTTGCGCGAGGAGGCCGAAGACGTGGCCATCAAGGTCTTCGGCCACAACCTGCGCGACCTGCTGCTGACCGCGCCGGCCGGCCGCCGCGCGGTGATGGGGCTGGACCCGGGCATCCGCACGGGGGTCAAGGTGGCGGTGGTCAGCGACACCGGCAAGGTGCTGGAGACCACCACCGTCTATCCGCACGAGCCGCGGCGCGACTGGGACGGCGCACTGCACACGCTGGCGCGGCTGGTGGCCGCGCACGGCGTCAACCTGATCGCCATCGGCAACGGCACCGCCAGCCGCGAGACCGACGCGCTGGCGGCCGATCTGATACGCCGTGTCGCCACGGCGGCGCCTGATCGGCAGCTGCAGAAGGTGGTGGTCAGCGAGGCCGGCGCGTCGGTCTATTCGGCCAGCGAATTCGCCAGCAAGGAGCTGCCGGAGCTGGACGTCAGCCTGCGCGGCGCCGTCAGCATCGCGCGCCGGCTGCAGGACCCGCTGGCCGAGCTGGTGAAGATCGACCCGAAGAGCATCGGCGTCGGCCAGTACCAGCACGACCTGAACCCGGGCGCACTGGCGCGGCGGCTGGACGCGGTGGTGGAGGACTGCGTCAACGCCGTCGGCGTGGATCTGAACACCGCCTCCGTGCCGTTGCTGGCGCGCGTGTCCGGGCTGACGCCGGCCGTGGCCGCCAGCATCGTGCGCTGGCGCGATGCCCACGGCGCCTTCCGCAGCCGCGCGCAGCTGCTAGCCGTGGCGGGGCTGGGCCCCAAGACCTTCGAGCAGGCCGCGGGCTTCCTGCGCATCCGCGACGGCGACAACCCGCTGGACATGACCGGCGTGCACCCCGAGACCTATGCGCTGGTGCAGAAGATGATCAG
>CAYUPF010000018.1:0-32630 GCA_964446545.1 uncultured Rubrivivax sp. | reverse complement strand
CGACAAAGATCAATGCGGGCGCGGACTTACGTCCAGGTACCGGTCAAAGTTCGGCTTAGGATGATGATGCCGGGAACGCCCAGCGCCCACGCGGGGATGTACTTCATGATGGTGCTCTCCTTCTGGGCGCCATCTTCCGTGCAGCGCGGTGCCCGGCGCGTAGGCGCTGGCTGCAAGCGGCTGTAGGACAGCGCTGCGTCGGCGCGCTGCGCGTCAGTAGGTTTCCAGGTGCAGCCGCCCTTCGCGCTTCAGCGCCGCGCCGATCGCGTCCCAGTTCAGCCCGGCGCCGTGCGCGATGTCCTTCAGCGCCAGCACCACGCCCTCCTCCATCGCCTTCAGGCCGCAGACATAGAAGTAGGCGTTCGGGTCGGCGAGCAGCCGGCTCAGGTCGGCGGCGCGTTCGCGCAGCACGTCCTGCACGTACCGCTTCGGCTGGCCCGGCGTGCGGCTGAAGGCGAAGTTGATGTCGATGAAGTCCCTCGGCAGGCTCTGCAGCGGGCCGAAGTAGGGCAGTTCCTCCTTCGTGCGCGCGCCGAAGAACAGCATCAGCTTGCCACCCTCGAACTTGCCCGAGTTGCGCAGCCGCCGCCGCCATTCAGTCATCGCGCGCATCGGCGCGCTGCCGGTGCCGGTGCAGATCATCACGATGTGGCTCTTCGGATGGTTGGGCATCAGGAAGCTGGCACCGAAGGGGCCGGTCACCTGCACCTCGTCGCCGACGGCCAGGTCGCACATGTAGTTGCTGGCCACGCCGCGCACCGGCTTGTCCTGGTGGTCCTCGAGCACTCGCTTGATGGTCAGCGACAGGTTGTTGTAGCCGGGGCGCTCGCCGTTGCGCGGGCTGGCGATGCTGTACTGCCGTGGATGGTGCGCGCGGCCATTGGCGTCGACACCCGGCGGCACGATGCCGATGCTCTGCCCTTCCAGTACCGGGAAGGGCATCGCGCCGAAGTCGAGCACGATGTGGTGCGTGTCGTAGTCCTTGCCGACCTCGGTGACGCGCACGTTGCCGACGACGGTGGCCTTGACCGTCTTTTCGGCCGCCTTCGGCCCATAGAGGTTGGTGTAGGCATGCGCGGCCGACCACGGTGGCAGCGTCGCGCCATATTCGGCGCTGTGGAAGACGGAATCGCCGCTGACCGCCGCCGGCAGCGACGGCGCCGCGGGCGGGGCTTCAGGCTGCGCGTCGGGGGCAACGCCAGCCTCGGCCAGCTGCTCGGGGCTCAGTTCCTCCGGAAGCGCCTCCCAGCCCAACTGCTCCTCGATGCTGTAGGCGCGCACGCGCGGCATCGTGCGCCAGTTGTCGATGCTGCCGGTGGGGCATGGCGAGATGCAGGCCATGCACAGGTTGCAGACCTCCGCATCGACGACGTAGTTGTTGCTGTCGTGCGTGATCGCCTTGACCGGGCAGATCGATTCGCAGGTGTTGCAGCGGATGCAGATCTCCGGGTCGATCAGGTGCTGCTTGATCACGCCGGTGTCAGCCACGTCCATGCCTGTTACCTCCTTCGCTTCTCATCAAGCAAACGCCGCGGAACCGGCTTCGCCGGGCCGCTGGCGTGGCCCCCTTGAGGGGGAGCGGCCAAGCCGCTTCGGGGGTGGGTCAATTAAAGCGGACGTACTCGAAATCCACCGGCTGGCGATTGATGCCCATCACCGGTGGCGCGATCCAGTGGGCAAACTTGCCGGGCTCCACCACCTGGCCCATCAGCCCGGCGACGAAGGCGCGGTCCTCGCGCGTCGGCAGCCACTTGTCGACGTTGGCCGCCCATTCGGCTTCCGAGACGACGCGTCCTTCAGGCGAGACCTTCACGCCGGCCAGTGCGCCGATGTTGCGGTGGAAGGCCTTGTGCGGCACGGTCAGCCGGTGCGGCAGACCGGCCTTCTCGAGCACCTTGTTCCAGCGGCCGACGCCGGCCACGCTGTCCTTGATGAAGTCGTCGCGCAGCACTTCGTTCAGCGCGTTGAGCATCGGCACTTCCTTTTCCACCAACTGGCCGTTCACTGCTTCCAGTACGCGGTAGGTCTGGCCCTTCAGGATGTGGTCGTCGCTGCGCTTGCCTTCTTCGAAGCGGCCCTTGACGCCAGTGCTGTAGAAGGTGGCGGCGTTGCTGCTCTGGTCGGCACCGAACAGATCGATGGTTACGCTGTAGTGGAAGTTCAGGTAGCGCTGGATCGTCGGCAGGTCGATCACGCCGGCGGCGCGCAGCTTGGCCACGTCGTCGGTCTTCAACTCGTTCATCATCTGCGCAGTGCGCTGGATGACGCGGCCCACGCCCGATTCGCCCACGAACATGTGGTGTGCCTCTTCGGTGAGCATGAACTTCGTCGTGCGTGCCAGCGGGTCGAAGCTGCTCTCGGCCAGCGCGCAGAGCTGGAACTTGCCGTCGCGGTCGGTGAAATAGGTGAACATGAAGAAGCTCAGCCAGTCGGGCGTCTTCTCGTTGAACGCGCCCAGGATGCGCGGGTTGTCGGCATCGCCGCTGCGCCGTTCGAGCAGCGCCTCGGCTTCCTCGCGCCCGTCGCGGCCGAAGTGCTTGTGCAGCAGGTAGACCATGGCCCACAGGTGGCGGCCTTCTTCGACGTTGATCTGGAACAGGTTGCGCAGGTCGTACATGCTGGGCGCCGTCAGCCCCAGGTGGCGCTGCTGCTCCACCGACGCCGGCTCGGTGTCGCCCTGCGTCACGATGATGCGGCGCAGGTTGGCGCGGTGTTCGCCGGGCACGTCCTGCCAGGCCTTCTCGCCCATGTGGTCGCCGAAGTGGATCTTGCGCTCGGCGTCGCCCGGGTTCAGGAAGATGCCCCAGCGGTAGTCGCGCATCTTCACGTGGCCGAACTGCGCCCAGCCCTGCGGGTCGACGCTGACCGCCGTGCGCAGGTAGACCTCGTAATTGGTCGAGCCTTCGGGGCCGACATCGTCCCACCAGCTGATGAAGTTGGGCTGCCATTGTTCGAGCGCGCGCTGCAGCGTGCGGTCGTCCGACAGGTTGACGTTGTTGGGGATCTTCTCGCTGTAGTTGATGCTGCTCATGGGGTTTCCTTAGACACGATTCCAATCGAACTGGGACTTCTCGCCTTTGCCGTAGACCTTGAGCGCGCCCTTCTCTCCCACCGCGTTGGGGCGCTGGAAGATCCAGTTCTGCCACGCGGTCAGGCGGCCGAAGACGCGGGTGAACATGTTTTCCGGGCCGTTGAAACGCAGGTTGGCTTCCATGCCGGTCAGCGCATCGGGGCTCATGGCCACGCGCTCCTCGATGGCGATGCGCGTCTCGTCGGCCCAGTCGATGTCGTCGGGCGCGCTGGTCACCAGGCCCAGCGCCAGCGCGGCGTCGCCATCGAGCATCTGACCGGCCTTGGCGCGCACGGCTTCGAGCGCCGGCTGTTCGTCGTAGAAGCGGCGCTGCAGACGGCTCTGGCCGGTGACCATCGGGTAGCTGCCGAAGTTCGGGTCGCCGACGGCGATCTGCGGCGCACGCTCGGGCTCGTCGGGCAGCACCAGCTGGTAGCTGCGGTCGCAGGCCAGCGCCAGCTCCAGCAGCGTGCCGGCGAAGCAGGAGCCGGGTTCGATCAGCGCGAACAGGCTGCGCGAGGACACGTCCAGCCGGCTCAAGCTGCGGCGCAGCAAGCCGATGGTTTCGCGCACCAGCCAGTGCTCGCGATGGGCCTGCAGCGTGGCATCCATGGCCAGCACCGCGGCGGCATCACCTTCGGTCTTGATCAACCAGATGCCGATGTCCAGCTCGTTGGTGCGCATAGCCAGGATCGCGTCTTCCAACTCACGTGCCATCTGCAGCGGATACCACGCGGCACCGGCGGCCTCGATGCCTGCGATGTCGGCCGGCTGCGTGCCGCTCGGTGCCTTCACCGTGAAGGTGGCAGAGCGCTTGGCACGGTCGATCTGCACCGTGACATGCCCGTAGCGCAGCGCGTCGGGCTCGATCGTGCGCTGCAGCGGCGTCAGCGCCACGCCCTTGGCGCCGGCCGGACGGTCGCTCTGCGCCGCCAGCTGCAAGGCGCGCTCCTGCACCTTGGCCGCAAACTGCCCCGGCTTGGCGATGTCGTCGACCAGCCGCCAGTCCTTGGCCTTCTGCCCACGCACGCCTTCGGTAGTGGTGCAGAAGATGTCGGCCAGGTCGTGGCGCACATGCCTTTTGTCGGTGACGCGGGTCAGCCCACCGGTGCCCGGCAGCACGCCCAGCAGCGGCACCTCGGGCAGGCTCACGGCGCTGCTGCGGTCGTCGACCAGGATGATCTCGTCGCAGGCCAGCGCCAGCTCGTAGCCGCCGCCGGCGCAGGAGCCGTTGACGGCCGCCAGGAACTTCAGCCCGCTGTACTTGGACGAATCCTCCAGGCCATTGCGCGTCTCGTTGGTGAACTTGCAGAAGTTCACCTTCCAGGCATGGCTGCTGACGCCGAGCATGAAGATGTTGGCACCCGAGCAGAACACCTTGTCCTTCAGGCTGGTGACGACCACGGTGCGCACCTCGGGGTGCTCGAAGCGGATGCGGTTGATGGCGTCGTTGAGCTCGATGTCCACGCCCAGGTCGTAGCTGTTGAGCTTGAGCTTGTAGCCGGGCGCGATGCCGCCGTTCTCGTCGAAGTCGGCGCCCAGCGTGGCCACCGGCCCTTCGAACTTGAGCTTCCAGTGCTTGTAGCGCGAGGGGTCGGTCTGGTAGTCGACGCGGGGGACGGTGCTCACGGCGGGCCTCCTTCAGTTCGGGTGTAACAATGCACGCATCATACTGCATGTTTTGTGATTGTCAAGTGAAATTATGCATTTTTATGCATGTCACTCAGACCGGCATCTGCAGCGCCTTGCGCACCATGACGCGCAGCGCCTGGAAGCTGGGTTCCAGCGGCTGCGCGCTGGTGTCCAGACGCAGTTCCGCCTTCGAATAGAAGGCAGCGCGGCCGGCGAGGATGCCCTTCAGGTCTTCCATCGCTTCCTTGCTGGCCGCCATCGGCCGCAGGTCGCCCTGCGCGGCGACGCGCGCCATGTGGTCCTCGGGCGCGGCCTGCAGCCACACGGTCGTGCAGTGCGCTAGCAGCAGGTTGAAGGTAGCGGCATCGGACACCAGGCCGCCGGGCGTGGCGATCACCGCCTCGGGGTAGATCTGGATCGCCTCCTCCAGTGCGCGGCGCTCGTAGCGACGGTAGGCGTTCTGGCCGTACAGCGACTGGATCTCGTTGACGCTGCAGCCGGCGAACTTCTCGATCTCGCGGCTCAGTTCGACGAAGGGGAAGCCCAGGTCGTCGGCCAGGCGCTGGCCCAGCGTCGACTTGCCGGCGCCGCGCAGCCCGACCAGCGCCACGCGCGGGCTGCGCACGCCCTTGCCTTCGTTGGCGCCACCCATGCCCAGCATCTCGCCGACGACCACGCGCACGCGCTTGAGCGTGGCCTCGTCGCGGTGCTCGAGCATTTCGCGCAGCAGCAGCCACTCGGGCGAGCGCGTGGTGACGTCGCCGATCAGTTCGGCCAGCGAACACTGCAGCGCACCGGCCACCTGCAGCAGCACCAGCACCGAGACGTTGCCGATGCCGTATTCCAGGTTGGCCAGATGACGCTCGGACACATCGGCCACCAGCGCCACCGCGCGGCGCGTCATACCGCGGCGCGAACGTAGCGCGCGCACACGCTCGCCCAGGCCCACCAGGAAGGGATTCTTGTCCTCGCCGCCCACGCTCGGCTCGGACCGGGCGATCACAGGCATATGCAGTATCGTGCTTGACATGATCGGTCTTCGGATCTATCGTTCTGGCACGCACAATAATTCATATTCATTCATCAATCAAGTGCGCCGGCCGCGCCCACGGCGCATTGCCTGCAGGAGACACGCCGTGACCCTTCCAGACTCCATCCCCGCTCCGGGCGAGCGTTTCAACTTTGCGCATTACCTGCTGCAGCTGAACGCCGCGCGCGCCGGCAAGGCGGCCTTCATCGACGACGCTGGCGTGCTCAGCTATGGCGAACTGGGCGAGCGCGTGCGCCGCATGGCCGGCGGGCTGCGTGCCCTGGGTCTGCGGCGCGAGGAACGTGTGCTGCTGCTGATGCTGGACGGCAACCCCTGGCCGGTGAGCTTCCTGGGCGCGATCTACGCTGGGCTGGTGCCGGTGGCGGTGAACACGCTGCTCAACGCCGACGACTATGCCTACATGCTGGAGCATTCGCGCGCGCAGGCGGTGCTGGTGTCCGGCGCACTGCTGCCGACCTTGAGCGCGGCGATGGTCAAGTCGGACCACGAGGTGGGCAAGGTCATCGTCTCGCAGCCGATCGCCCCGCTGCATGCCGACGAGGTGGACTTCGAGGCCTTCGTCGCCGCGCAGCCAGCCTTGACCAAGCCGGCCGCTACAGGCCCCGACGACCCGGGCTTCTGGCTCTATTCTTCGGGCTCCACCGGCCGCCCCAAGGGCACGGTGCATTCGCAGGCCAACCCCTACTGGACCTGTGAGCTGTATGGCAAGGGCGTGCTCGGCCTGCAAGAGAGCGATGTCTGCTTCTCCGCCGCCAAGCTGTACTTCGCCTACGGCCTGGGCAATGCCCTCACCTTTCCGATGAGCGTGGGCGCCACCACGCTGCTGATGGCCGAGCGGCCGACGCCCGACGCCACCTTCAAGCGCTGGGCCGGCGGCGTCGCTGGCGTCAAACCGACCGTCTTCTACGGCGCGCCCACGGGCTTTGCCGGCATGCTGGCCTCACCGCAGCTGCCGGCCAGGGAGCAGGTGGCGCTGCGCCTGGTGTCCTCGGCCGGCGAGGCGCTGCCGGCGGAGATCGGCGAGCGCTTCAAGCGCCACTTCGGCGTGGACATCATCGACGGCATCGGCTCCACCGAGATGCTGCACATCTACCTCTCCAACCAGCCGGGCAAGGTGCGCTACGGCAGCACCGGCTGGCCGGTACCGGGCTACGACATCGAACTGCGCGGTGACGACGGCCAGCCGGTGGCGGACGGCGAGCCCGGCGACCTGTACATCCGCGGCCCGTCGGCGGCGATGATGTACTGGGGCAACCGCGCCAAGACGCGCGAGACCTTCCAGGGCGGCTGGACCAAGAGCGGCGACAAGTACCTGCGCAATGCCGACGGCAGCTACACCTACGGCGGCCGCAGCGACGACATGCTCAAGGTCAGCGGCATCTACGTCTCGCCCTTCGAGGTCGAGGCCACGCTGGTGCAGCACCCGGCGGTGCTGGAAGCCGCGGTGATCGGCGTGATCGACGGCGACGGCCTGACCAAGACCAAGGCCTTCGTCGTGCTGAAGGCCGGCGGCGCCGCGACCGAGGCCGAGCTGAAGAGCTTCGTCAAGGACAAGCTGGCGCCCTACAAGTACCCGCGGCAGATCGAGTTCGTGGCCGAACTGCCGAAGACCGCCACCGGCAAGATCCAGCGCTTCAAGCTGCGCGAGCAGGAAACGAAGCGGGCATGACGCTCGAGTTCGTCGAACTCGACTGGCGCGGCCGGCGCGTGCGCATCGAGCACGAATGGCTCGGCCGCCAGCATGCCGGCCGACCGCTGCTGCTGTTCCTGCACGAGGGGCTGGGCTCGCTGTCGCTGTGGCGCGACTTCCCGCGCGAACTGTGCGAGGCCGCCGGCTGCCGCGGCCTGGTCTATTCGCGTCCGGGCTACGGCCGATCGACGCCGCGCGCGCATGACGAACGCTGGGGCGTGGACTACATGCATCGCCAGGCCCACGAGCTGCTGCCGGCGCTGCTCGAGGCGCTGCGCGTCGACGAAGCGCCGTGGCTGGTCGGTCACAGCGACGGCGGCTCGATCGCGCTGCTCTACGCCGCGCAGCACCCCGCCGCGGTTGCCGGGCTGGTGTTGATGGCGCCGCACCTGTTCGTCGAGCCGGTCGCGGTGACCAGCATCGAGGGCGCGCGTGAGGCTTTCCTCGGCACGGACCTGCCGCAGCGCCTGGCGCGCCACCATGAGGACGTGGACTCGGCCTTCTGGGGCTGGAATCGCATCTGGCTGGACCCGGCCTTCCGCGACTGGAACATCGAGGCCGGGCTGGAGCGCATCCGCTGCCCGGTGTTGGCCATCCAGGGATTGGACGATCAATTCGGCACCTTGCAGCAGATCCACCGCATCCGCCAGCATGTGCCGGCGGCGCGGCTGCTCGAACTGCCCGACTGCGGCCACTCGCCCTATCGCGACCAGCCCGAGAAGGTAATCGCTGCCGCGGTCGAGTTCATCGCCGCGGCTACGCAGCGCTGAAGCCGGGTTGGCGCGAGCCGCGCAAAAGTTGCGCCGCCGTTTCGCGCGCGATCGGTCTCAGGACTGCGCGATCGTCTGAAAGCCGCCGTAGATCATGCGCTTGCCGTCGAAGGGCATCTTCTGGTCCTTCATGCGCGGGTCGGCCATCACGGCGTTCCATGCCGCGTCGCGCACCTCGCGCGACGGCCAGGCGACCCAGCCGAAAACCACGGTCTCGTCGGGTTCGCGCTTCACCGCCATCGGGAACGAGGTGAGCTTGCCCTCGGGCACGTCGTCGCCCCAGCAGTCGACGACGGCGAGCGCGCCGTGTTCCTTGAACACCGCGCCCATGTCCTGGCAATGGCGCTGGTAGTCCTGCTTGTGGGCCGTTGGCACGGCGGCAACGAATCCATCGACGTAGTTCATGCAATCTCTCCGGGTCGGGTAGATGACAAGCTCACGACGCGCCAGCGCGGCGGCAATCGACAGGCGCAGCACATTGTTGTGCAGGCAAGACCCTGATGCGCAAGCCCCGGGTCTGATCCAGTCCCTAAGCAGACCAGTCTTGACAGATCCTGAAAAGATTTCAACGGGCAGGCGCCGAGTGCCGAACTGACGAAGCTCTCGCAGGCCGCCAGCGCCGATCTGGTCTGGAGCGCGCACGTCAGCTCCTTCGCCTACGACCGGCACGCCCGACGGCTCAGGACGAGCAAGCGCGAGCTGGTGAACTACTCCGGAGGCTGGGCGTTGTCGCACAAGCTGGTGAACATCTCCACCCGCCAGGTCGTGGCATCGGACTCATTGCGGGGCGTGGCAGCCGAGACCGAGCCGACCACGCTCGGCAGCGGCGTCGATTTCGGCAAGGTCGCGGCCGGCAGTCCCGGCGATACAGGCCGTTGCAGCCAACAGTCTGCTGGCGCCGGCCAAGCCAGCGACGCCGGCTGCATCCGAGACGAGGACACCTGCGCACAGCGGTGCATCCGCGGCCGACACTGCGGTGGCCAAGGACGACAAGTGATAGCTTGGTGCACCGAACAACGGCGAGATCCACAAGATCCCCGCTCGCGCAGTACGCGCTTCAAGCTCTACGAGCACGCAACGGACGGAAGCACTCGCGGATCTCGTCGACCAGCACCTCGGGCCGCTCCAGCGCCGCGAAGTGCCCGCCGCGCTCGAACTCGCGCCAGTGCACGATGTTCGTGAAGCGCCGTTCAGCCCAGCGCCGCGAACTGCGGAAGATCTCCTTCGGGAACAGACTGATGCCGGTGGGCACGTCGACCGCATCGCGGTTGACACGCGCGAAGCTCTCCCAGTACAGACGCGCCGACGACGCGGCGCTGTTGGGCAGCCAGTACAGCATCACCTGATCCAGCAGTTCGTCGCGGCTGAGCACGTTCTCGGGGTGGCCGTCGCAGTCCATCCACGCCTGGTACTTCTCGATCACCCAGGCGGCCTGTCCGGCCGGTGAGTCGGCCAGGCCGTAGCCCAGGGTCTGCGGGCGCGTGCCCTGCTGGCGCGCGTAGGCCGAGCCTTCGGCGCGGTAGGTCTTCAGCCCGGCCAGCGCGGCCTTCTCGGCGGGCGTCAGGTCCGACATCGTCGCCGGGTCGGGCGCGACGATCGGCATCGTCAGGTGGATGCCCAGGCATTGCGCGCGGTCCTGCAGGCCGATGGCGGTGGTGACCATCGAACCCCAGTCCCCGCCCTGCGCCACGTACTTCGCATAGCCCAGCCGCGGCATCAGCACGCTCCAGGCGCGCGCGATGCGCTCCACGCTCCAGCCGGCTTCCGTCGGCTTGCCGGAAAAACCGTAGCCCGGCAGCGCGGGGCAGACCACGTGGAAGGCATCGCCGGCCTGCCCGCCGTGCGTCGTGGGGTCGGCCAGCGGCTCGATGATCTTGTGGAACTCGGCGATCGAACCCGGCCAGCCGTGGGTGACGAGCAACGGCAGCGCGTCGGCGTGCCTGGAACGCACGTGGATGAAGTGGATGTCCACGCCGTCGATGCGCGTCATGAACTGCGCGAAGCGGTTCAGCCGCGCCTCGCGCGCGCGCCAGTCGTAGCCGTCGGCCCAGTACGCGCACAGCTGCTGCGCGTAGTCCAGCGGCAGGCCCTGCGACCAACCACTGACTGACTCCTTGTCGGGCCAGCGCGTCGCGCGCAGCCGCCGCTTCAGGTCGGCCAATTGCTCGTCGCTGGTGAAGATGCGAAAGGGGGTGACGGCGTCGCTCATCGCATCGAGGTCAGCTCGTCTGCCTCGGCACTTCGTCGTCGCACAGCGCGGCGCGGCGCACCACCGTCCCTGGCATCAGCAACGCCCCCGGGGCCAGCACGGCGTTGGCGCCGATGCGGCAGCCGTCGCCGAGCAGCGCGCCGAATTTCAGGCAGCCCGTGGCAAGCAACCGGTCGCCGAGGCGCACGCGCACTTCCTTGTCTTCACGTTCGTTGCGGTAGTTGCACACGATGCTGCCGGCTTCGAGATTGACATCGGCGCCAAGCACCGAATCGCCGACGAAGTTGAAGTGCGCCAGCTTGCTGCCGGCAAAGACGAAAGAGGACTTCAGCTCCGCGCCCGGCCCCACGATGCAGCGCTCGGCGAGCCAGTTGCCGCCGCGCAGGTAGGCACCCGCCGCGACGAAGCCGTGTGGCCCCAGGATCAGCGGCCCCTTGAGCAACGCGCCGGCTTCGACGGTAGCGCTGCCGTGCACCGCCACCTCGCCGGCGATGCGGTACCGCGCTGCGTCCAGCATGCCGAGCAAGCGGCGAACGACGGCCTCCGACTGGCTCGTCAGCTCCCAAGGCATCGACGCGGCCCAGGGCGCCAGCGGCGATGCCGCCAGCGACGCGACGAAGTCGCCGAGCCGCAGTGCTTGGGCGCCCACGCGCCTCAACCCGTGAAGCGCTTGCCTTCCGTGGCCACCTGCTTGAGCAGCGCTGCGATGACGAAGTCCGGCCCGAGCTTGGGCAAGTGCTTCTCCAGCGCCGCCACCACTTTCGCCGCGCCCACGGTGTCGGCATAGAACATCGGCCCGCCGCGGTACACCGGCCAGCCGTAGCCGTAGATCCACACCACGTCGATGTCGCTGGCACGTTGCGCGATACCTTCGGACAGGATCTTCGCGCCCTCGTTGATCATCGGGTAGACCAGCCGTTCCAGGATCTCGGCGTCGTCGATCTTGCGGCGCGTGATGCCCTTCTCGGCGGCGAAGTCGAGGATCAGCTTTTCCACCAGCGCGGGGTTGCTGCGGTTGCGCTTGGCGTCGTAGTCGTAGAAGCCGGCCCCCGTCTTCTGGCCGCGGCGGTCCAGCTCGCACAGCCGTTCGCGAATGGTCGCGCCCTTGCTGCTTTCCTTCGACCAGCCGATGTCCAGCCCGGCCAGGTCGGACATCTGGAACGGGCCCATCGGCCAGCCGAAGTCGTAGGCCACGCGGTCCACGTCCCAGGGCATCGCACCTTCCAGGATCAACGCCGTGGCCTGTGCCTGGCGCTGCGCCAGCATGCGGTTGCCGATGAAGCCGTGGCACACGCCCGACACCACGGCCACCTTGCCGATGGTCTTGCCGATGTCCATCGCCGTGGCCAGCACCTCGGGCGCGGTTTTCGCGCCGCGCACCACTTCCAGCAGCTTCATCACGTTGGCCGGGCTGAAGAAATGCATGCCGGCCACGTCCTGCGGCCGGCTGGTGGCCGAAGCGATTTCGTCGACGTTCAGGTAGCTGGTGTTGCTGGCCAGGATGGCACCGGGCTTGGCGATCTTGTCGAGCTTGGCGAACAGCTCCTTCTTGACGCCCAAGTTCTCGAACACGGCCTCGATGATCAGGTCGCAGTCGGCCAGCGCCGACAGCTCCAGCGTGGGCGACAGCGCGGCCATGCGCTTTTCCACATCGTCCTGCGTCATGCGGCCCTTGGCGGCGGTGTTCTCGTAGTTCTTGCGGATCGTTGCGGTGCCACGCTCCAGCGCAGAGGCTTGAGTCTCGACGATGGTCACCGGGATGCCCTTGTTCAGGAAGTTCATCGCGATGCCGCCGCCCATCGTGCCGGCGCCGATCATGCCCACTTTCTTCACCGGCCGCGTCGCCGTGCCCTCGGGCAGGCCGTCGATCTTGGCGGCCTGGCGCTCGGCGAAGAACATGTAGCGCTGCGCCTGGCTCTGCACGCCGGCGACCAGCTTCATGAACTCGTCGCGCTCGAATTTCTTGCCTTCGTCGAAAGGCAGATTGGCCGCGGCCTCGATGCACTTGATGCTGGCTTCCGGTGCCTCGAAGCCGCGGAAGGCCTTGGCATTCTTGGCACGGAACTCGGCAAACAGTTCCGGCGTGGCGCCGGCCACCTTCAGGTCGCGCACCTTCTTCAGCGGCCGCTTCTCGGCCAGCACCTTGCGCGCAAACGCGATGCCGGCTGCGCGCAGGCCTTCACCTTCGGGCACCAGCTCATCGACCAGCCCCATCGCCAGCGCCGCCTTGCCGCCCACCGGTACGCCGGAGGTCACCATCTCCAGCGCCTTGGCGGCGCCGACGATGCGCGGCAGCCGCTGCGTGCCGCCGGCGCCGGCCAGCAGGCCGAGCTTGACCTCGGGCAGGCCGACGCGCGCCGAAGGCACGGCCACGCGGTAGTGGCACACCAGCGCGGTCTCGAAACCGCCGCCCAGCGAGGTGCCGTGGATTGCCGCGACGATCGGTTTCGTCGCGCTTTCCATCTTGTCGAACAGCGCGTGCAAGGACGCCCCCTTCGGCGGCTTGCCGAACTCGCTGATGTCGGCACCGGCAAAGAAGGTGCGGCCCGCGCAGGTCAGCACGATGGCCTTGACGCCGTCGTCGGCGATCGCCTTGTCGAAGGCCGCCGTCAGCCCGTCGCGCACGATGGCCGACAGCGCGTTCACGGGTGGGTGCTTCGAGGTGATCACGGCAATGCCGTCCTCGATACTCAGGTCGATCACGTCGTTGATGGCGGCCATCGTGCTTGTCTCCTTGCGGGTCGGTGGGGCTCAGGCGGTCTTCGGCGCGTAGCCGAGCACGGCCTTGATCTCGAGGAACTCGTTGAAGGCATGGTCGCCCCACTCGCGCCCGTTGCCCGACTGCTTGAAGCCGCCGAAGGGCGCCATCAGGTCGGGCGCGGCGCTGTTGATGTTGACCTGCCCGGCGCGCAGCTTGGCCGCCACCTTGCGTGTGGCTTCGAGATCGCCGCCCGAGACATAGGCCGCCAGGCCGTAGGGCGTGTCGTTGGCGATCTGCACCGCCTGCTCCACCGTGTCGTAGCCCATGACCACCAGCACCGGACCGAAGATCTCTTCGCGCGCCACGGTCTTGTCGTTGCTCACCGGGCCCAGCACCGTCGGCTTGACGTAGTAACCGGTTTCCAGCCCCGCAGGCTTGCCCGGACCGCCGGCCACCACCTGGGCGCCTTCTTCGATGCCCTTGTGGATGAGGGTCTGGATCTTGTCCCACTGCGTGGCCGAGATCACCGGGCCGAGCGCGGCGCCGCTGTCCGGTGCGCCGACGGTGGTGGCCTCGGCCACTTCCTTCGCCACCGCCAGCGCTTCGGCCATCTTCGCGTTCGGCACCAGCATGCGCGTCGGCGCGTTGCAGCTCTGACCGGAGTTCTGCATCACGCCGCGCACGCCGGCGGTAACGGCGCGCTTGATGTCCGCGTCGGGCAGGATGATGTTGGGCGACTTGCCGCCCAGTTCCTGGTGCACGCGCTTGACCGTCGGCGCGGCATTGCGCGCCACCTCGATGCCGGCGCGCGTGCTGCCGGTGAAGGACACCATGTCCACGCCCGGGTGGCTGGAGATGGCCGCGCCCACCGTCGGACCGTCGCCGTTGACCAGGTTGAACACGCCGGCCGGCACGCCGGCGGCATGCATGATCTCGGTCCAGATCTGCGCCGAGAAGGGCGCGATCTCCGAGGGCTTGAGCACCATCGTGCAACCCACGGCGAGTGCCGGCGCCACCTTGCAGGCGATCTGGTTGACCGGCCAGTTCCATGGCGTGATCAAGCCGCAAACGCCGATCGGTTCCTTGACGATCATCGTCGTGCCGCGCGGCTCCTGGAAGTGGTAGTCCTTCAGCACACCCAGCGCCGACTGCAGGTGGCCGATGCCCATCGCCGCCTGCGCCTTCTGCGACAGCACGGCCGGCGCGCCCATCTCCTCGGTGATGGCCGCGGCCATGTCGGCATAGCGCTTCTTGTATTCCTCGATCAGCTTCTCGAACAGCGCGATGCGTTCGTCGACGCTGCTTTGCGACCAGGTCTCGAAGGCGGCGCGTGCGGCCTTCACCGCCTTGTCCACGTCGGCGGCCGAGCCCATCGAGATGCGGCCGGCCACGGCCTCGGTGGCGGGGTTGATGACGTCCAGGGCCTTGGGGGTGACCGGATCGACCCAGGCACCGTTGATGTAGAACTTCAGGTAGTCGCGCATGTGACAGTCTCCAGAACAGGTGCGGCCAACAGGCCGAGGGAGAAGCATTCTAGGCACCGCGCCGCATTCCGGTAAGCTGGGCTCGATGCGCCCCCGCGACGTGAT
Source organism: uncultured Rubrivivax sp. (assembly GCA_964446545.1). GTDB lineage: Bacteria > Pseudomonadota > Gammaproteobacteria > Burkholderiales > Burkholderiaceae_C > Rubrivivax. Next base: position 17,918 of record CAYUPF010000018.1, on the reverse strand, counting down.
CGAACTGCTGCTGCTCAGCGTGCTGTGGGGAGGCGCGTACCTGTTCACGCGTGCGGCGGTGCCGGCCTTCGGCCCGGCGCCGCTGGTGTCGATGCGCCTGGGCATCGCCGCGCTGATGCTGCTGCCCATCGTCGTCTGGCGCGGCGACTGGCCGCAGCTGCGCGCCAACCCGCGCGCGCTGTTCATGGTCGGCGTGCCCTTCACCGCCCTGCCTTTCATGCTGATGACCTGGGGCGCGCTGCACATCACCGCCGGCCTGTCGGCGGTGCTCAACGCGACGGCACCGATGTTCGCCGCGCTGGTGGCGCATTTCGTGTTGAAGGACCGCCTCGGTAGCTGGCGTGCCGGCGGGCTGGTACTGGGCTTCGTCGGCGTGCTGATCCTGATGAGCAGCGGCAGCGTCTCGCTGAAGACCGGCGAGGGCCCGCTGGCCGTGCTGGCCGTGCTGGGCACCGCGATGATCTGGAGCGTCGGCGCGAACTACACGCGCCGCAAGATGGTCGGCATCGACCCGATGGTCACCACCGCCGGCAGCCTGGCGCTGGCCAGCCTGTGCCTGGCACCGCTGGCCTGGGCTACCTGGCCGACGACGCCGCCGAACACGCGCGCCTGGGCCGAGATGGCCTTCCTCGGCATCGCCAGCTCGGGGCTGGGCATGTGGATGTACTTCCGCCTGCTCGGTCGCATCGGCGCGGTGCGTGCGATGTCGGTCACCTTCCTCAGCCCGCTGGTGGCCATGGTGTCGGGTGCGCTGTACCTGGGCGAAGCGCTGACGCTGCAGATGCTGGCCGGCTGCGCCGTGGTGCTGCTGGGCACGGCCATGAGCCTGGGGCTGATTGGCGCAACGGCAAAGCAGCGCTGAGCCGCAGCGCAGCACAATCACCATGGGCCCCGCACGGGGGCGGAGTCGCGAAAGGCTGAACGCCGATGTCGATCGTCACGAGTTGCATCTCCACCGGCCACCTGCCGCCGGCGCAGCGCGTGCAGGCGCTGGTGGCCGACGCCCATGCGCGCTTCCAGGCCATCGACGAAGGCAGGGTGGCTGACTACATCCCCGCCCTCGCAACCGTGCCGCACGAGTTGTTCGGCGTGTGCGTGGTCGAATGCTCCGGGCTCGCCCACGAAGCCGGCGACACCACACACCCGTTTTCGATACAGAGCGTGTCCAAGCCCTTCGTCTTCGCGCTGGTGTGCGAGGCGCTGGGCGAGGAGGTGGTGCGCGCCAAGCTCGGCGTCAACAGCACCGGGCTGCCCTTCAACTCGGTGGCCGCGCTCGAGCGCTCGGGCGACGGCACGACCAATCCGATGGTCAACGCCGGCGCCATCGCCGCGGCGAGCCTCGCGCCCGGCGCGACCGCGGACGCGAAGTGGCGGTTCATCCGCGAGGGCCTGTCGCGTTTCGCCGGAAGACAGCTCGAGCTCGACCGCGCGGTCTACGAGTCCGAAGCCGCGAGCAACCAGCACAACCAGCGCACCGCGAAGCTGCTGCAGGGCTACGACCGCATCTACTTCGACCCCATCGAGGCCACCGACGTGTACACGAAGCAGTGCGCGCTGAAGGTGACGGCCAAGGACCTGGCGCTCATGTCGGCCACGCTCGCCAATGGCGGCATCCATCCGCTGACCCGGGAGCGCATCATCGACGGCCTGCACTGCCAGCACGTGCTGGCGGTGATGGTGACCGCTGGGCTCTACGAGAACTCGGGCGAATGGCTGTACGACACCGGCCTGCCGGGCAAGAGCGGCGTCAGCGGCGGCATCGTCGCCGTCGCGCCCGGCAAGGGCGGGGTCGGCACCTTCGCGCCGCCGCTCGACGCGGCGGGCAACAGCGTCAGGGGCCAGCTCGCCGCCAGGTTCCTGGCCGAACGGCTGGGGTTGAATCTGTTTGCTTCCGAGCCTTGGGGAGCGTCCACACCATGAAGCGCATCCGCATCACCCACCACACCCGCTATCACTACCACGAGCCGGTCAGCTTCGGCCCCCACCGCGCGATGATGCGGCCGCGCGAAGGCCATGACGTCCATATCGCCGGCGGACGCGTGCAGATCGAGCCCAAGGCCTCGGTGCGCTGGCTGCGGGACGTCTACGACAACTCGGTCGCCATCGCCACCTTCGAGGAGCCCGCGCGGGAGCTGCGCATCTTCAGCGAGGTCGATGTCGACCTGTACCACGACGCGCCGATCGAATGCCTGATCGATCCCGGCGCCCGCACCTTCCCGTTCCAGTACGCGCCGGCCGAACAGCTGGAACTGACGATCTACCGCCTGCCGAGCTATCCCTACGACGGCCCGGCGCTGCAGACCTGGCTGAGCGAGCTCTACTGCCCCGGGCAGATCGTCGAGACCTTCGACCTGCTGAACCGGCTGAACACGCGCATCCACGACTCGCTGCGCTACAACGAGCGCTACGCACCCGGCGTGCAGCTGCCGCACGAAACGCTCGAGCTGGGCAGCGGCTCCTGCCGCGACTATGCGGTGCTGATGATGGAAGCCGCCCGCTACTGGGGCTTCGGCGCGCGCTTCGTCACCGGCTACATCCAGCTGAACGAGGGCCAGCACGGCGCCACCCACGCCTGGACCGAGATCTACGTCCCCGGCGCCGGCTGGCACGGCTTCGACCCGACGAACGACAAGCGCGTCGGCAGCGAGCACGTCTCCGTCGCCGTGGCGCGCGAGCAGGAGAAGGCTTCGCCGCTGTCCGGCTCCTGGTCCGGCCCGGCCGACGCCTTCGACCGGATGGAGGTGTCGGTGCAGGTCGTCGCGCTGTAGACAGGCAACGATGACCACCGAACTCGGCCTCGTCCTGGCGCTGCTGGCGGCCGCGATCGCGATGTTCGCGGTCGGCAAGCCGCGCATGGACGCCGTGGCGCTGATCATGCTGACGGTGCTGCCCTTCACCGGTGTCATCACCATGCCCGAGGCGCTGGCGGGTTTCAGCGACCCGAACATCGTGCTGATCGCAGCGCTGTTCGTCATCGGCGAAGGCCTGGTGCGCACCGGCGTGGCGCAGTCGCTGGGCGACTGGCTGATCCGGAAGGCCGGTAGCAGCGAGACACGCCTGCTCGTGCTGCTGATGCTCGCGGTCGGCGGCCTGGGCTCGGTGATGAGCTCGACCGGCGTCGTGGCGATCTTCATCCCGGTGGCGCTGCGCATCGCGCAGAGCACCGGCACGGCGCCCAGCCGGCTGATGATGCCGCTGTCGGTCGCGGCCTTGATCAGCGGCATGATGACGCTGGTGGCCACCGCGCCGAACCTGGTCGTCAACAGCGAGTTGGTGCGCAGCGGCGCCGAGGGCTTCCACTTCTTCAGCTTCACGCCCTTCGGCGTGCCGATCCTGGTGCTCGGCGTGCTGTACATGCTGTTCGCGCGCCGCTGGCTGGCGCACAAGGACGAGTCTGCCGCCGGCAGCGCGCACCACCCCAGCCTGCGCGGATGGATCGACGCCTACAAGCTGGCCGAGCGCGAATACCGGCTGCGCGTGAGCGCCGGCTCGCCGCTGGTGGGCCGCACGCTCGCGGAACTCGACCTGCGCCACACCTCGGGCGTCAGCATCCTGGCCGTCGAGCGCAAGGGCCGCTTCGCCGATGATTTCATCGTCCCCGAGGCGAAGACCGAGTTGCTGGCCGGCGACATCCTGCTCGTCGATCTGTCCGCGCCGAAGATCGACATCGAGGCCATCCGCCAGCGTTTCGGGCTGGAGGCGCTGCCGCTGTCCGGCGACTATTTCGCCGATCGCTCGCAGGACGTCGGCATGGTCGAAGTGATGGTCGCGGCCGACTCAGGCCTGGCCGGCAAGTCCGTCGTCGAAGCCAAGTTCCGCACGCGCTACGGCCTGGCCGTGATCGGTCTGCGGCATGGCGCCGTCGCGCAGGAAGGCAGCCTGCTCGACCGGCCGATGAAGGTGGGCGACACGCTGCTGCTGACCGGCCCCTGGAAGGCCATCGACAGGCTCAGGCTGCATGCCGGCGACCTGCTGGTGCTTAACCTGCCGGCCGAACGCGCCGAGGTGCTGGCCGTGCCGGGCAGGACCTGGCATGCACTCTTCTGCCTGATCCTGATGATCGTGCTGATGGTCAGCGGCGTCGTGCCCAACGTGCAGGCCGCGCTGATCGCCTGCCTGGTGATGGGCCTGCTGCGCTGCGTGGACCTGGACAGCGCCTACCGCTCGATCCACTGGAAGAGCCTGGTGCTGATCGTCGGTATGCTGCCCTTCTCGCTGGCGCTGCAGCGCACCGGCGGCGTCGACCTCGCGGCCGATGCCTTGATGTCGCTGATCGGCGGCGCGGGCACCCACGCCGTGTTGGCCTGCCTGTTCGTGGTCACCGCAGTGCTGGGCCTGTTCATCTCCAATACCGCCACGGCTGTGCTGATGGCGCCGGTGGCGCTGGCCATCGCGAAAGAGCTGCAGGCATCGCCCTACCCCTTCGCGATGACGGTCGCGCTCGCGGCCTCGGCCGCGTTCATGACGCCGATCTCCTCACCGGTGAACACCTTGGTGGTCGGGCCCGGCAACTACGGCTTCGGCGACTTCATGAAGATCGGCGTGCCGTTCACGATCATCGTCATGATCGTCAGCGTGCTGCTCGTGCCCCTGCTGTTGCCGCTGTATTAGCACCACGGCGTCGATGCCGCGGCCGCACAAGCGCCTCTACGGGCACCATGCTTGTCAGCGCTCGCGGCAGGCCTGCCAGGCCAGCGCTTCGCTGTCGTCGCGATCCTCTGGCGTGTGGTAGGGCTCGTTGCGATGGACCGTGTCGCGCACGCACTTGTAGGTCCGCCACTGGCCACAACCGCCAAGGACCACGAGGACGCACGCGAGGGCAATGACTTTGATCATCGGCGCCACCCCTCACTCGAAACTCAACAGCACCTTCATCGCCTGCGAGCGGTCGGCCGCCAGCGCAAAGGCGCGGCCGGCATCGCGATAGGGCAGCGTCGCCGAGATCAGCGGCTTCAGGTCCACCAGCCGCTTGTTCAGCAGTTCCACCGCCACCGCGAATTCGGCATGGAAGCGGAAGGTGCCGCGCAGCTCGAACTCCTTGGCGACGAGGGTGTTGATGGGCAAGGTCATCTCGTCGCCCAGCCCCATCTGCACGATGATGCCGCGCGGGCGCAGCGCGTCGAAGGCGCCGACCAGCGCGCGCGCATTGCCGCTGGCCTCGAAGAGCAGGTCGAACTGGCCCTTTTCCGCCGTGAACGCGGCCAGCGCCTCGGGCTGTTCCTTCACGTCGATGGCCTGGTCGGCGCCCACCTTCAGCGCCGCGCGCAGCGGCTGCGCCGCCATGTCGGTGGCGACGATGTGCGTGGCGCCGGCGCGGCGCGCGGCGATCACCGCCAGCGCGCCGATCGGCCCGCAGCCGGTGACCAGCACGCTCTTGCCCAGCAACGGCCCGGCGCGGTTGACCGCATGCAGCGCCACCGACAGCGGCTCGGCCATCGCGCCCTCGCCGTCGCTGACGTGATCGGCCAGCTTGTGCGCCTGGCTGGCCTCGCAGACGATGCGCTGGCGAAACGCGCCCTGCACGTGCGGCATGCGCATCGCGCTGCCGTAGTAGTGCATGTCCAGGCAGTGGTTCTGCAATCCCTGCTGGCAGTAGCGGCACTGGCCGCAGGGCCGGCTCGGGCTGATGGCCACGCGCTCACCGACGGCGAAGCCGGTCACGGCGCTGCCGACGGCCTCGATGCTGCCGGCCACCTCGTGGCCCAGCACCATCGGTTCCTTGATGCGCACGGTGCCGAAGCCGCCATGCTGGTAGTAGTGCAGGTCCGAGCCGCAGATGCCGCCGGCGCGCACGCGCACCTGCAACTGCTGCGGCTGCAGCTCGGGCGTGGCGATGGTCTCGACACGCAGGTCGCCGGGGGCGTGGATGACGAGGGCTTCCATGGATTTCCCCTTCTCGCTTCACAGCGTGGCGGTGACGCCGCCGTCGACATACAGGATGTGGCCGTTGACGAAGCGCGAGGCATCGCTGGCCAGGAACACCGCCGCGCCGACCAGGTCCTCGACATCGCCCCAGCGCCGCGACGGCGTGCGCCCGATCAGCCAGGCGCTGAACTCCGGGTTCGCTACCAGCGCCTGGTTCAGCTCGGTCTTGAAGTAGCCCGGCCCCAGGCCGTTGACCTGCAACCCGTGCGGCCCCCAGTCGATGGCCATGCCCTTGGTCAGCATCTTCACCGCGCCCTTGCTGGCGGTGTAGGGCGCGATGTTGGGCCGGCCCAGCTCGCTCTGCACCGAGCAGATGTTGATGATCTTGCCGCGGCCGCGCGGGATCATGTGGCGTGCCACCGCCTGGCCGACGAGGAACACGCTGTCGAGGTTGGTGCGCATCAGCTGCTGCCAGTCGGCCTGTTCGAAGTCCTGCAGCGGCGCGCGCTTTTGCATGCCGGCGTTGTTGACCAGGATGTCGATGGGCGCGATCTCGGCCTCGATGCGGGCCACTGCCTCGGCCACCGCCGTCGCCTCGGTGACATCGAAGGCCAGCGCATGCACCGTGGCGCCCTGCTCGCGCAAGGCCTGGGCCGCGGCCTGCAGCTTGGCGGCATTGCGCGCGTTCAACACCACCGCGGCGCCGGCGCTGGCCAGGCCCTGCGCCAGCGCCAGGCCGATGCCGGCGCTGGAGCCGGTGATCAGAGCGGTCCTGCCGCTCAGGTCGAACTGTCGAAGCACGGGGGTCATGCGCAGCCTTCGTAGCCTGAATGGCGCAGCATAGTGCCAGCCTGCCACGTTGGGGACAACCCGAGGCCACACCCTCTGCTACTGTCGCGCATCGCCGCGTCGGCGCGGCCCTTCAGGAGATGCAGCATGAATTTCACGATGTCGGAGAAGCAGGCCTATTGGCGCGACCGCGTGGTCGCTTTCATGAACGAACACGTGGTCCCGGCCGAAGCCGTCTACGACGCGCAGATGGAAGGCTTCGGCGCCAACCGCTGGCAGGTGGTGCCGGTGCTCGAGGAGCTGAAGGCCAAGGCCAAGAAGGCCGGGCTGTGGAACCTGTTCCTGCCGCACGATTCGCTGCCGCCGGACAGCCCCTACAAGGGCGCCGGGCTGACGAACCTGGAGTACGCAATGTGCGCCGAGGAGATGGGCAAGGTGAGCTTCGGCTCCGAGGTCTTCAACTGCTCCGCGCCCGACACCGGCAACATGGAGGTGCTGGCGCGCTACGCCGACGACGAACAGAAGAAGCGCTGGCTGGAACCGCTGCTGGCCGGCGCGATCCGTTCGGCCTTCCTGATGACCGAGCCCGCGGTGGCCTCGTCGGACGCCACCAACATCGAGACCTCGATCCGGCGCGACGGCGACCACTACGTCATCAACGGGCGCAAGTGGTGGTCTTCCGGCGTCGGCGACCCGCGCTGCAAGATCGCCATCGTCATGGGCAAGACCGACCCGGACGCGCCGCGGCATTCGGCACAGTCGCAGATCCTGGTGCCGCTGGACGCGCCCGGCATCGAGGTGGTGCGCATGCTGCCGGTGTTCGGCTTCGACGACGCGCCGCACGGCCATGCCGAAGTGATCCTGAAGGACGTGCGCGTGCCGGCAGCCAACCTGCTGCTCGGCGAGGGCCGCGGCTTCGAGATCGCGCAGGGCCGACTCGGCCCGGGACGTATCCACCACTGCATGCGCACCATCGGCGTGGCCGAGGTGGCGCTGGAGAAGATGGTCAAGCGGCTGCAGTCGCGCGTCGCCTTCGGCAAGCGCATCTCCGAGCAGACCCTCTGGGACGAGCGCATCGCCAACGCGCGCATCGACATCGAGATGACGCGCCTGCTGTGCCTGAAGGCGGCGGACATGATGGACAAGGTGGGCAACAAGGTGGCGCAGCTCGAGATCGCGATGATCAAGGTGCAGGCGCCGATCATGGCGCTGCGCATCATCGACGACGCGATCCAGGCCTTCGGCGGTGCCGGCGTGACCAGCGACCCCGGGCTGGCCAAGGCCTACGCGCACCAGCGCACGCTGCGCCTGGCCGATGGCCCGGACGAGGTGCACCGCCGCGCCATCGCGCGGCTGGAGTACGGCCGCTACAAGGCGTAGGAACGCGGCCAAGCGTTTCTCTTCTTCCGCCGCGCTGCCCGACGCGGCATGATGCGGCCGTCGCTGCCTTCGGCAGCGTGGCCGCGAAGAAAGAAGAACCATGAAGCTCTCCGCGTTCCTCGGACTGGCCGGCGTGCTCGGCCTCCTGTTCGGGCTCGAGTTCCTGCTCATTCCGGAGATGGCACTCGCTCAGTACGGCGTGCCGACCGAGCCGCATCACCTGATGCTGTCGCGCTATTTCGGCAGCACGCTGCTGGCCTTCGGCCTGCTGCTGTGGCTGGCGCGTGGCGCGCAGGACACACCGATACAGCGTGCGCTGCTGCTGGCTTCCACCGTCGCCAACCTGCTCGGCCTGGTGCTGAGCCTGTGGTCGCGCTTCAGCGGCCTGCAGGGGGTTCTGGCCTGGTTGTCGGTGGGACTCTACGGCGCGCTGCTGCTGGGCTCGCTGTACTTTCTGTTGCGCCCGGGCCGGCGTGGCTGAGGGCCGCGCCGGCGGCATGCTCCGCCCTGCAGCGCCCGAGAACACCGCCATGACCCTGCCCGGACACTTCAGCCCCAACGCCGGCTTCGAGGCGCCGCTGGAGATGCTGGCCGCCTGCCATCAGCGCATCCAGCGCCAGTGCGACACGCTGCGCCGGCTGGTGATGCATGTCGGCGCACGGGGCATGGATGCGCAGGCGATCGAGGCCGCACAGTCGGTGATGCGCTACTTCGACCAGGCCGCGCCCGACCACCATGCCGACGAGGAACAGGACCTGTTCCCGGCGCTGCTCGAATCGATGGCCGGCTCGGACGCGATATGCCTGCGCGAACTGGTCGATGGGCTGACGCAGCAGCACCGCGAGCTCGAAGCCCATTGGCGGGCGCTGCGACGGGTGCTGGCGCGCATCGCCGCCGGCGAGGCCGTGGACCTGGACCCCGCGCTGGTGCAGCGGCTGGTCACGGCCTACGAGCAGCACCTGGCGCGCGAGGATGCCGAGCTGCTGCCGATGGCGGCACGGCTGATCGGCGATGCGCCGCTGCAGCAGATCGGTCGCGCGATGCGGCAACGCCGCGGCATCGAATCCATCGACTGAGCGCGCGCCGCGTCACCTGCGTGACAAGGCTGGTGCCGATGGTGCGGCGGCATGGGCTCTGGTATGTTCAAAGCCCCATTCAGGAGGCAGACCATGAGCTTGTTTTCCCTTGCCGGCAAGGTGGCCCTCATCACCGGCTCGTCGCGCGGCATCGGCCGCGCCATCGCCGAGCGTTTTGCCGAACATGGCGCGAAGGTGGCGATCTCGTCGCGCAAGCTCGAGCCCTGCGAGCAGGTGGCCGCGGCCATCAACGCCAAACACGGCGCCGGTTCGGCGATCGCGGTGGCTGCCAACATCTCGTCGAAGGAGGCGCTGCGCAGCCTGGTGGAGCAGACCACCCAGCGCCTCGGCCCGGTGGACGTGCTCGTCTGCAACGCCGCATCCAACCCCTACTACGGACCGATGGCCGGCATCGCCGACGAACAGTTCCGCAAGATTCTGGACAACAACATCGTCGCCAACCATTGGCTGATCAACTTCGTTGCGCCCGGCATGATCGAGCGCAAGAACGGCTCGATCATCATCGTCTCGTCGATCGGCGGGTTGCGCGGTTCGTCGATCCTCGGCGCCTACTGCATCAGCAAGGCGGCCGATCTGCAGCTGGCGCGCAACCTGGCGGTGGAATACGGCCCGCACAACGTGCGCGTCAACTGCATCGCGCCGGGGCTGATCCGCACCGACTTCGCACGTGCGCTCTGGGAAGACCCCAAGGCATTGGCCGAGCGCAGCGCCGAAACACCGCTGCGCCGCATCGGCGAGCCCGACGAGATTGCCGGCGCGGCCGTGTTCCTGGCCTCGCCGGCCAGCGCGTTCATGACCGGCCAGGCCATCGTCGTCGATGGCGGCGTCACCATCTGAAGCCATGAGCGCGCATGGCCGTTCCAAAGCGCTCATCCCGGAGCGCGCAGCGTGGAGGCTTGTCCGATGAACGACACGACGACTCTGCAAGCCTTCCGCGCCGAAACGCGCGCCTGGCTGGAAGCGAATTGCCCGCCCGAGATGCGCCAGCCGGCGACCGGCGAGGACGACATCTGTTGGGGCGGACGCCATGCCCGGCTGAGCGAGCCGCAGCGCGTCTGGCTGCAGCGCATGGCCGAGCGCGGCTGGACCGTGCCCACTTGGCCGCGCGAGTACAGCGGCGGCGGCCTGTCGGCCGACGAGGCCAGGGTGCTGGCGCAGGAGATGCGGCGAGCGAACTGCCGCAGCCCGCTGGCCAGCTTCGGCATCTGGATGCTGGGCCCGGCGCTGCTGAAGTTCGGCAGCGAGGCGCAGAAGCTCGAGCACCTGCCGAAGATCGCGCGCGGCGAGATCCGCTGGTGCCAGGGTTATTCGGAGCCCAACGCCGGCTCGGACCTGGCCTCGTTGGCCACGCGCGCCGAGGACTGCGGCGACCACTACCTCGTCAACGGCCAGAAGATCTGGACCAGCTATGCCGACAAGGCCGACTGGATCTTCTGCCTGGTGCGCACCGACAGCGCGGCGAAGAAACACACCGGCATCAGCTTCGTGCTCTTCGACATGGCCACGCCCGGCGTGAGCACCCGTCCGATCGCGCTGATCTCGGGCAAGTCGCCCTTCTGCGAGACCTTCTTCGACAACGTGCGCGTCGACAAGCGCAACCTCGTCGGCCAGGCCGGCGGCGGCTGGGACGTGGCCAAGTACCTGCTGACGCACGAGCGCGAGATGATCGGTGCCATCGGCGAGCGCAGTGCCGCCAAGCCGCTGGGTCAGCAGGCGGCCGATCTCCTCGGGCGCGACGCCAATGGCCGGCTGGACGAGCCGATGCTGCGTGCGCGCATCGCCGAGTTCGAGGTCGACGAAGCAGCGTTCCGGCTGCTGATGGAACGCTTCGGAGACCTGGCCAAGGCGAAGCAGGCGCACCCGGCCTTTTCGTCGGCGCTCAAGTACTACGGTGCCGAGCTCAACAAGCGCCGCCACGAGTTGCTGATGTCCGCCGGCGGCAGCGACGCGCTCGAATGGGAAGGCGCCGCCTCCAACGAGGGCGCGACGGCACGCGACTGGCTGCGCACCAAGGCCAACTCGATCGAGGGCGGCACCAGCGAGGTGCAGCTGAACGTGATTGCCAAACGCATCCTCGAACTGCCCGGAGCCTGACGATGTCGCTGCTGCCGAACGAAGAACAGGCCATGCTGCGCGACAGCGCGCGCGACTTCTTGCGCGAGAACGCGCCGGTGTCGCAGCTGCGCCAGTTGCGCGACAGCCGCGACCCGGCCGGCTTTTCCGGCCCGCTGTGGTCGCGCTTTGCCGACATGGGCTACACCGGCTTGCTGGTGCCCGAAGCGCTGGGCGGCGCCGGCTTGGGCATGGTCGAGGCCGGCGTGCTGATGGAGCAGCTCGGCCGTCACCTCAGCGCCACGCCCTTCCTGGCCAGCGGCGTGCTGGCGGTGAGCGCACTGCGCCTGGCCGGCTCGCCGGCCCAGCAGCAGCAGTGGCTGCCGCGGCTGGCCCGCGGCGAGGCCATCGCCACACTGGCGGTGGACGAGCAGGCCAAGCACCGCCCCGAGCAGATCGCGCTGCAGGCCGCACGCCAGGGCGAGGGCTGGCACCTGAACGGCACCAAGTGCTTCGTGCTCGACGGCCACATGGCCTCGCTGCTGATCGTCGCCGCGCGCAGTGCCGGTGCGGCCGGCGATCGACAGGGCCTGTCGCTGTTCGCGTTGCCGCGCGACACCGCCGGCGTGACGGTCACGCGCACGCCGATGGTCGACGCACACAACGCGGCGCGCGTCACGCTGTCCGACGTGCAGCTGCCGGCCGATGCGCTGCTGGGCACCGCCGATGCCGCCTGGCCCGTGCTGCAGGCGATGCTGGATGCCGGCCGCGCCGCGGCCGCGGCCGAGCTGCTGGGCATCGCCGACGAGGTCTTCGAGCGCACCCTCGGCTACCTGAAGGAACGCAAGCAGTTCGGCCGCGCCATCGGCGAGTTCCAGGGCCTGCAGCATCGCGCGGCGATGCTCTACGTGGACATCGAGCTCGCGCGCGCGGCGCTGATGAAGGCGCTGCAGACGCTGGACACGAAGCCCGAGCGCGCGGCCGAGGCCGTGGCCATCGCCAAGGCCAAGTGCGGCAGCGCGGCAACGCTGGCGGTGCAGGAGGGCGTGCAGATGCACGGCGGCATGGGCATGACCGATCAGTTCGAGATCGGCTTCTTCATGAAACGCGCGCGCGTGCTGCAGGAGCTGTTCGGCGACAGCGCCTTCCAGCAGGAGCGGCTGGCGCGGCTGCGCGGCTACTGAGACGGCGAAGGGCCGCGCCGCGACGGGCCCACCACCTTGTCGCGCAGCCGGCGCATGCCGCGCAGCCAGCGTTCGTAGTCGGCCGCCTTGCGCTGGAAGAAGCTCAGCACCTCGGCATGCGGCAGGATCAGGAACTCTTCCTTGCGCAGGCCTTCGATCACCGCGTCGGCCACCTGCGATGCCGACAGCGCGCCGTCGGCCAGAAAGCTGGGCCGGTTACCGCCGTCGGCGCTGCGCAGCATCGGCGTACGCACGCCCTGCGGGCACAGGCAGCTGACGCGGATGCCACGCTCGCCATAGGCGATGGATAGCCACTCGGCAAAGCCCACCGCCGCATGCTTGGTCACCGAGTAGGGTGCGGCATTCACCTGGCTCAGCAGCCCGGCAGCCGAGGCCGTCTGCAGCAGATAGCCTTCGCCGCGCGCCAGCATCTGCGGCAGCACCGCACGCGCGGCATACACATGGGCCATCACGTTCACGTCCCAGTGGCGCTGCCAGTGTTCGTTCGATGCGCCCTCGTCGGCGCGCAAGATGACGCCGGCATTGCTGCAGAACAGGTCCACGCGGCCGAAGCGTTCGGTGCTGGCCTGCACCAAGCGCTGCACGTCGGCCTCGTCGGCGACGTTGACGCCCATCGCGATGGCGCCGATGGCGCCGGCCACCTGCGTGGCGCCAGCCTCGTCCAGATCGGCAACGACCACGCCGCGTGCGCCCTGCTTCGCGAAGGCTTCACACAGCGCGCGGCCGATGCCCGAAGCACCCCCGGTGACGATCACGACCTTGTCGCGAACTTCCATGTTCAGTCTCCCCCTGCGATTCGACGTCATCTTAGCGAGCCGCGCTGACGCCACGAAAAGGCTGCGCGGCAGGCGGCCGGAGCGCCGCACAATGCGCGCGCATGACACCGCCGCTGTCCACCTGGAGCTCGCTGCGCCACGCGTCCTTCCGGGGGTTGTGGCAAAGCGGCGCCCTGTACTTCATCGCCAACGCGATGCAGACCATGGCCGCGGCCTGGATGATGGTGGAGCTCACCGGTTCGTCCTTCCTGGCGGCGCTGGTGCAGACCGCCGTGTTCCTGCCGATGTTCCTGCTGTCGCTGCCGGCCGGCGTGCTGGCCGACATCACCGACCGCAAGCGGCTGATCCTGGTGGCGCTGGCGCTGCAGGCGATCACCGGCACGCTGCTGGCCGCGCTGCTGTTCGCCGGCATCGGCGGGCCGGCAACACTGCTGTTCTTCATCTTCGTCTGCGGCGCCTGCACGGCGATGCTGTCGCCGGCGTGGAACTCCACCGTCGCCGACTCGATCCCGCGCGACGAGCTGCCGAATGCCATCACGGCCGTCTCGATCGCCTACAACGGCGCGCGGGCCGTCGGCCCGGCGCTGGCGGGCGCGGTGTTCACGCTGGCCGGCGGCGCCTGGAACTTCGTCATCGCCGTGGCCGGCGCGCTGGTCATGCTGCACAGCATCCGGCGCTGGCCGCCGCGGCCGCACCCGCCGTCGCGGCTGCCGGCCGAGCGGCTGTGGGGCGGCATGGTGGCCGCGCTGCGCTTCGCGCGCCATTCGCAGACGGTGCTGGCGCAGCTGGTGCGCACCGTGGCCTACAGCGGCGCCGGCTCGGCGCTGTGGGCGCTGCTGCCGGTGATCGGCCAGCGCCAGCTGTCGCTGGGCGCCGCCGGCGTGGGCCTGCTGATGGGCTGCATGGGCGGCGGCGCGGTGGTCGCCGGCCTGGTGATCGGGCGCTTGCGCGCGCGCGCCGGGCTCGAAGGTCTGGTGGCCGGCGGCTGCCTGCTCTATGCCGCGGCGATGCTGGTGGCTGCCTTTTCCACGCAGAAGGTGCTGGTCTATCCGGCGCTGGGGCTGGCCGGCGCTTCGTGGATGGCGGTGATGTCCACCTTCAACACCGCCACGCAGACCAGCGTGCCGATGTGGGTGCGCGCGCGTGCGCTGGCCATGCACACGCTGTGCGCACTGGGCTCCTTTGCCATCTGCTCGGCCTTTTGGGGCGCGCTGTCGGACATCACCAGCCTGAGCTTCGCGTTGAGCGCGGCTGCGGCCTGCATGGCCGCCGGGCTGCTGCTGGCACGGCACTTCCCGCTGCGCATGGGCGAGGCCGAAGAGGTGACGCTGGCGACGCGGTGGGACGACTACTTCGTCGCGGCCGAGCCCGACCCCGAAGACGGCCCCGTAGCGGTGGAACTGGGCTACCGCGTGCGCGCCGAAGACAGCGAATCCTTCCTCGACGCGCTGAGCCAGCTGCGCGCACCGCGCAAGCGCGACGGCGCCACCTTCTGGCGCGCCTACCGCGACCTGTCGAACCCGTCGCGCTATGTCGAGCGCTTCATCGTCACGTCCTGGGCCGACTACCTGCACCAGCGCTCGCGCGCGACGCTGGCCGACCAGGAACTTGAGCAGCGCGTGCGCAGCTACCTGCTGCCGGGCGAGACGGTCAGCATGCAGCACTTCATCGCGGAGCGGTGATCGGCCGATCGCCGTGTCCTGCGCGGGCCGAGGACGGCGGGTGAGCGAATCCGCTCCTGTCCTCCGCCCGGCCTGACTACCAGGCTCCCCCTTTAGCTCGCGGATTCGCTCACCCGCCATCCTCGGCTGGGCACCACCGAGATGTTCGTGGCGTTGCTCTGCCGCCAGGCGTAGAGCGCCAAGTAGCGGTGGCACTTTTTCTCAGACAGGTTCAACGCGCATGCAGGCCCCTTCGGTTTTTGGCAGCGCGCGGGCCTATGCTGCGCCATAGCGGCACGACGCGCCTGTACGCGTTCGCCGAACAGGAAGTCCGCCTCATGGCCCGTAGAAGCAAGTCCCGCCCCTTCGAAAATCTGATCGACCTCGTCGCCATGCTGCCGTGGTGGGCCAGCTTGGTACTCGCCGTCGTCTCTTACTTGGTACTTCACCCTCTGGCCGCACCGGCTTCGGTAACCGCGTTGCAGCCTGGCCAGGCTGGTGCGTTCGTAGCCCAGACCTTCGTCAAGACTCTCGCCGCCATCGGGCAATACCTCGTACCACTGATCTGTCTGGCCGGCGCCGGCGTCTCGGCCTGGCGTCGCCGCGAGCGCACAGCGCTCGTCCAGAGCGTCGTGCAGAGCGACAGCGCCGATGCGCTGCACGGCATGACCTGGCAACAGTTCGAGCAGTTGGTCAGCGAAGCCTTTCGGCTGCAGGGCTACACGGTGTCCGAGACCGGCGGCGGCGGTGCCGATGGTGGCGTCGACCTGGTCCTGAGCAAGGGCGGCGAGAAGTTCCTCGTCCAATGCAAGCAGTGGCGCGCGTTCAAGGTGAGCGTCGATGTCGTGCGCGAGCTGTATGGGGTCATGGCCGCACGTGGTGCGGCGGGTGGTTTCGTCGTCACCTCGGGCCGGTTCACCGCGGAAGCGACCGAGTTTGCGGCTGGCCTCAACGTCACGCTGATCGCCGGCTCAAAGCTGCATGCGATGATTCAGCAGGCACAGACCACAGGTCAGCCCTCGCGCGCCGCACCACCTCATCCAATGCGCCCGGCACAATCGGCGGCGGCCTCGACGCCTTCATCGCCGCCAGCCTGCCCGAAGTGCTCGAAGCCGATGGCGTTGCGCACCGCGCGCCGCGGCGCCAACGCCGGAGGCGAATTCTGGGGGTGCACAGGTTACCCGGCGTGCAGAGGTATCAAGCCCGTGATCTGACACGTCCAGTTGGGCCTTAGCCGATGGCCAGGAACTCGACCCAGTTGCCGTCCGGATCCTCGACGATGCCGATGCGCACACCCGGGCGGATCTCGCGCTCGGGCACCACCACCTTGCGGCCGGCGTCGGCGCAGTCCTTCATCATCTGCGTGATGTTGCCGACGGTGATGGTGAAGTAGCGAAAGCCATTCGCGCCCTGGATGCCGCCCGGTGCCGCCTGTGCCGGCACGGACGGCAGCACCACCACCTTGACCACGCTGTCGCCGCAGGCCAGCTGGAACATCTGGCCCTGACCGCCGGGCATCGGCATCTCGCGCAGCAGTTTCAGGCCGAGCAGGTCTCGGTAGAAGGCCAGCATCGGCTCGCCATGGATGGTGACCAGGCCCAGGTCGATCGCCGTCTTCTTCAGTTCGATGCCCATGTCTCGCTTTCGTCAAGTGCTGCGAAAAGCCTAGCACAGCCTACCCCCGGGGCAGCCACGATGCAGCCGCGGTCGCTTGGTGCTTCAATCACTCCACTTGTCACGGGAGTGCGCCCAGTGGAATCCGTCAAGGCCCAGGCCAGCCCGCTGTACCTGCTCGAACGTTCCGAGGTCGGCCTGGTGCAGCTCGACCGCGACCTGAAGGTCAGCGCGATGAACAGCTTCGCGCGCCGCGTGCTGCCGGTGGAAGAAAAGCAGCCCTTCGAGAAGATGGTGCTGTCCTTCCACCCCGAGCGCTCGCAGGCCAAGGTCAAGTTCCTGATCGACCAGACCGAGTGCCCGGTGAGCAACCCGCCGCCGATGACGATGATCATCAACATCCCCGAGCGGGTGCTGCTGATCAAGGTGGCGCGCATGTCCGACCATCGCGGCGACACCGCCGGCTACACGCTGGTGTTCTACGACATCACCGACGCGGTCAGCGGCGACGAACCCGGCGTCCAGCGGCCCGATGCCAAACGCCAGCTGCAGAAGATCCCCACGGTGTCGGGCAACCGCATCGTGCTGGTCGACGCCGACAGCGTGCACTACTTCCGCGCCGAGGGCCACTACACCTGGGTCACCACGCAGCAGGGCTCGAGCTTCTGCAACCTGACCATCGGCGACCTGGAAGGCCGGCTCGACGCCGCGTCCTTCCTGCGCATCCACCGCAGCTACCTGGTCAACCTGGACCATGTGGAACAGATCGTGCGCGACGACGGCCGCGTCACGCTGAAGCTGCGCCATGAAGACACGGTGCTGCCGGTGTCGCGAACCAGCGTGCCCAAGCTGCTGCAGCGCCTGGGCCTCGGCGAGAGCTGACGCGGGTTATCCCTGGACTTCCACGCTGCGGCGCAGCAACGCTGTCGTTCATGCGCGCGCAGCGCCGCTCATGAGACGCGGCCGGTGATTCGTGCAGCATGGCTGTCGCGCCGCCGCGGAAGGCCTAAGTTGCGCGTTGTCGCGGCGCAGACCGCGCGGCCATGAAGGAGACAAGACCGATGATCCCACCGGCATTCGAATACCACGCACCGCCCTCGGTGGCCGACGCCGTCAAGCTGCTCGGCAGCCTGGGCGCCGAGGCCAAGCTGCTGGCCGGCGGCCACAGCCTGCTGCCGCTGATGAAATTGCGCTTCGCCGAGCCGCGCCACCTGATCGACCTGGGCCGCATCGCCGCGCTGCGCGGCATCGCGCAGGTGGGCAACCAGATGCACATCGGCGCGATGACCACCGAGCATGATCTGCTGCATTCCGCGCTGCTGGCCGACAAGCTGCCTCTGCTGGTCGAAGGCGCAGCGCAGATCGCCGACCCGCAGGTGCGCTACAAGGGCACGATCGGCGGCGACATCTCGCACGGCGACCCCGGCAACGACCACCCGGCGCTGATGCTGGCGCTGGACGCGTCCTTCGTGCTCACGG
>CAYUPF010000017.1:7568-33391 GCA_964446545.1 uncultured Rubrivivax sp. | reverse complement strand
ACGCTGCGGCAGAACTCCGACATCGCCAAGCAGCGCTCCGAGGCGGTGCGCATCGCCGAGGAGGCCATCGAGTCCTGGCGCGGTTTCTCGGTCATGCCCACCACGTCCGGCCACAAAGCCTACGACGATCTGGCGCTCGGGCAGCTGGCCGATATCACGGTCAGCAATGCCACCACCAACACCACTTTCACGCTGCGCCAAACGGTGGACGCTTTCGCGCCGGGGCTGAAGTCGCTACGCGCGCAAGTCAGCTGGGTCGACCGCAACGGCCAGACGCAGAGCATCACCTTGGACAGCATCATCAACGCGGCCGACCCCGCGCTGTCCGGCATCCTGACGATGGCGCCCGGTGCCCCAGGGTGGCCACCGCTCGGACGGAACCCGGCCGTTCCTCGAGAGGCAGTTCTCGTGGACGGTGGCAAGAAGAGCGCCTTCAAGCCCTCGCCGGGCGGCACGGTGGTCTGGGTCTTTGACAACCTGACTGGCGTGATCGTCGGCGTGTGCAACACGGTGACCACCGGACAGGCAGCTATAACCGATGCCGACGTGTCGAGTTGCAGCAACAACAGCAATGGCCTGCCGCTCAGCGGCTACGTGCGCTTTGCCACCGGCCTGGTGCAGCCCACTGCCGTCGACGCCGAGTTCCCGACGAGCCGGGCGCGCAACCTGGAGGTCGTGCTCACGCTCACCAGCACCGGCCACCCGAGCCCCAGCCACGCCTGCTACACGAACGCGCCGAGCTCGACGCCGACGTCGCGCCGCTCGGTGCGTTACTACTGCGCCATCCTCTTCAATGCGAACGCGCTGCCAGAGTGGTCCGGAACCTCCAGACTGAAACCGCTGGCCTTCGTCAACCCGCCTGGCGACGTGGCCTGGGAGTTCGCCGTCGACGCGGTCGATGCCAGGGCTTCCCGCTACCGCGTCTGCCGCTACACACCGGCCACCAGCGACTCGCAGCTGATTCCGAACCAGTGGCACCCGCGTAACTACACGGACGTGACCATTCTCGAACCGCTGACGAATCAGAACTTCCTGGTTATCCGCGCCGGCGACGACCTCGAAGACGGCAACGGCGGCACCGCCTTCACCTGCCCCACCGACGTGCCAGCCGACCCCGCCAACGGCGACTTCGTCAACAGCAACACGCTGCCGCACCAGCCACCGCTGCCGACACCGCCGTGATGCCGGTCGCTAGACTGGCGCCATGCCACTCTGCGACACCGACCGCAGCCGCCTGCAGGAAGCGCTGGCACTGGCCGAACAGGCCATCGGCCTGTGCGACCCCAATCCGCGCGTCGGCTGCGTCATCGCCTGCCGCAACGGGCGCACGCTGGCCCGCGGCTTCACCCAGCACGCCGGCGGGCCCCATGCCGAGGCGGCGGCGCTGGCCGCCGCGCACGACGCGGGCCACCAACTGCGCGGCGCCACGGCCTGGGTCAGCCTGGAGCCCTGCGCGCACCATGGCCGCACGCCACCTTGCAGCGATGCGCTGATCGACGCCGGCATCGCCCGCGTGGTGGTCGCCTGCGTCGACCCGAACCCGCTGGTGGCCGGCCAGGGGATCGCGCGGCTGCGCGGTGCGGGTGTCACCGTCGACGTGGCCGACGGCGAGCTCGCCCGCGCCGCGCGCGAGCTGAACATCGGCTTCTTCTCCCGCATGCAACGCCGGCGCCCCTGGGTGCGCATGAAGATCGCCGCCTCGCTGGACGGCCGCACCGCGCTGGACAACGGTGCCAGCCAATGGATCACTGCCGAAGCCGCGCGCGGCGACGGGCATCTGTGGCGCAAGCGCGCGTCGGCGCTGCTCACCGGCATCGGCACCGTGCTCGAGGACGACCCGCGGCTGGACGTGCGGCTGGTGCCCACGCCGCGCCAGCCGCTGCGCGTGATCGTCGACTCGCGGCTGCAGACGCCGGCCGAGGCGCGCATCCTCGGCGCCCCCGGCGAGGTGTTGATCTACACCACCGGCGGCGACGCCGCACGCGCACAGGCGCTGCGCGAGCGCGGCGCCGAGCTGGCGAGCCTGCCCGGCGCCGACGGCAAGGTCGACCTGGCCGCCATGCTCGCCGACCTGGCGCGGCGCGGTGTCAACGAGCTGCATGTCGAGGCCGGGCACAAACTCAATGCCTCGCTGCTGCGCGAGGGCCTGGTCGACGAGCTGCTGGTCTATCTGGCGCCCAAGCTGCTGGGCGTCGGCCGCGAGATGGCGGCCTTCGGCCCGCTGAGCACGCTGGCCGAAGCGCTGCAGTTCGAGTTCACGCAGGTCGACCGCATCGGCGCGGACCTGCGCCTCCTGGCGCGCCCGCCGGGGCGCGCGCACTTCCTCGACGACAATTAGCCCCATGTTCACCGGCATCGTCACCGGCCTCGGCCGCATCGTCGAAGCGCACAGCGCCGCCGCCGGCAAGCGCCTGACGGTACAGGCGCCCGCCGGCTATCTGGACGACGTGCAAGACGGCGACAGCATCGCTATCAACGGCGCCTGCATGACGGTGACGCAGTTCGATGGCGCAGCGTCGCGCTTCACGCTCGACATCTCGGCCGAAAGCCTGGACAAGACCGCCGGCCTGGACGCGCCCGGCCCGGTCAACCTGGAAAAGGCGCTGCGCGCGCACGACCGGCTGGGCGGCCACCTGGTCAGCGGCCATGTCGACGGCATCGGCCAGGTCAGCCACTTTGCCGACCTGGGCGGACATTGGGAACTGCGCGTGCGCGCGCCCCGCGAGCTGGCGCGCTTCCTCGCCTACAAGGGCTCGATCGCCATCAACGGCGTCAGCCTGACGGTGAACCGCGTCAGCGACCTGGCCGAGGGTTGTGAGTTCAGCATCAACCTGATCCCGCACACGCTGCAGCAGACCACGCTGGGCACCTTGAGCGTGGGCGTGCGCGTCAATCTCGAAGTGGACCTGATCGCGCGCTACGTCGAACGCATGCTGGGCAGCGCCGCCCCGGCCGGCTGACCGGGCCGCGACAGCGGCGCTGCAGTGCCGCCGCCTACAATCCGGGCCATGCCGATCTCCCCCGTTCCCGAGCTCGTCGCCGAGCTGGCCGCCGGCCGCATGGTCATCCTCGTCGACGAGGAAGACCGCGAGAACGAAGGCGACCTGGTGCTGGCAGCCGAGCATGTGACACCGGCAGCCATCAACTTCATGGCGCGCCATGCGCGCGGGCTGATCTGCCTGACCTTGACGCGCGAGCGCTGCGAGCGCCTGCAGCTGCCGCCGATGGCCACGCGCAACGGCACGCGCCACGGCACGGCCTTCACCGTGTCGATCGAGGCCGCCAGCGGCGTCAGCACCGGCATCTCGGCCGCCGACCGCGCGCGCACCGTGGCCGTGGCGGTGGCGCGCGACGCGGTGGCCAGCGACCTGGTGCAGCCCGGCCACATCTTCCCGCTGCAGGCGCAGGACGGCGGCGTGCTGATGCGCGCCGGCCACACCGAAGCCGGCTGCGACCTGGCACGCATGGCCGGGCTGGAGCCGGCCGCGGTGATCTGCGAGGTCATGAAGGACGACGGCACCATGGCGCGGCTGCCGGACCTGGAGCTGTTCGCCAAGGAACACGGCCTGAAGATCGGCACCATCGCCGACCTCATCGGCCACCGCAGCCGCAACGAATCGCTGATCCAGCGCGCCGGTTCGCGGCTGCTGCACACGCCGCAGGGCGCGTTCGAATGCCATGCCTTCCGCGACCACGGCGGCGGCTTGCATCTGGCGCTGACGCACGGCCGCTGGGACCGCGGCGACGAGGTGCTGGTGCGCGTGCACGAGCCCTTCACCGCGCTGGACATGCTCGACGCCGACCCGGGCGGGCATTCGTGGCCGCTGCCGCGCGCGCTGGCGGCGCTGCGCGCCGCGCCGCAGGGCGTGGCCGTGCTGCTGAACTGCACGCAGCAGATCGACACGCTGCTGTCGCGGCTGCTGCCCGAGGCCGACAAACGCCCGGTGGCGCGGCAGCTGGACCTGCGCACCTACGGCGTGGGTTCGCAGATCCTGCTCGACCTGGGCGTGACACGCATGAAGCTGCTGGGCAGCCCGCGGCGCATGCCCAGCATGACCGGCTACGGCCTCGAAGTCACCGGCTTCGTCGCGGCACAGTCCTGACACACGAGGCCCAAGACCATGAAGGATGCCGCCCAGGGACCCTCCGCCACGCTGGACGGCGAGGGCCTGCGCATCGGCATCGTGCGCGCCCGCTTCAACGACACGCTCACCAGTGCGCTGGCCGAGGCCTGCCTGGCCGAGCTGGCCGCGCTCGGCGTGGCTGCGCGGGATATCCGCCACGTGCAGGTGCCGGGTGCGCTGGAGATCCCGGTGGCGCTGAAGGCCATGGCCGAGAGCGAGGGCTACGACGCGCTCATTGCGCTGGGCTGCATCATCCGCGGCGAGACCTACCACTTCGAGCTGGTGGCCAATGAAAGCGGCGCCGGCGTCACGCGCATCGCGCTCGACCACCTGCTGCCCATCGCCAACGCCATCCTCACGGTCGAGAACGAGGCGCAGGCCTGGGCGCGTGCCGCCGACAAGGGCCGCGATGCCGCCCGCGTGGCGGTGGAGATGGCCAACCTGATGGAAGAGATCACGTGAACGCCGACGCCCCCGCCGCAGCACCGAAGGCGGCCGCAGCCAAGCGGCCGGCGGCCAAGTCGGCACGACGCCGCGCGCGCGAAGTGGCGCTGCAGGGCCTGTACCAGTGGCTGCTGTCGCGCGCCGACGGCGCCGAGATCGAAGCCCACCTGCAGGAGCAGGAAAGCTTCGACAAGCTCGATCGCGTGCACCTGGATGCGCTGCTGCACGGCTGCATCCGCGAGGCCGCCGAGCTGGACGCGCTGCTCGCCCGGCACGTGGACCGCAAGACCAGCCTGCTGTCGCCGGTGGAGCATGCGGTGCTGATGATCGGCGTGTACGAGCTGCAGCACTGCATCGACATCCCCTACCGCGTGGCCATCAACGAAGGCGTCGAGCTGGCCAAGAGCTTCGGCGGCACCGACGGCCACAAGTACGTCAACGGCGTGCTCGACAAGGCCGCGGGCGAACTGCGCCCCACCGAGGTGGCCGCCGCACGCGCTTCGCGCCGCGCATGATGCGGCTGGCCTCGCGGCTCGAGCACATCGAGCCCTTCTACGTGATGGAGTGCGCCAAGGCGGCGGTGCAGATCGCGCACAGCCCCGCATGCGATCCGTCGCGCGGCGGCGAGCCGATGATCTTCCTGAACATCGGCGAGCCCGACTTCAGCGCCACCCCCAGCGTGGTGAAAGCGGCCGAGGCCTGCATGCGCAGCGGCCGCACGCAGTACACGCAGGCCACCGGCCTGCCCGAGCTGCGTGAGCGCATCGCGCGCTGGTACGGCACGCGCTTCGGGTTGGACATCGATGCCCAGCGCATCGTCGTCACCGCCGGTGCCTCGGCGGCGCTGCAGCTGGCTTGCCTGGCGCTGTTCGAGGCCGGCGACGAGGTGCTGATGCCCGACCCCAGCTACCCCTGCAACCGCCACTTCGTCGCCGCCGCCGGCGCCACGGCGCGGCTGCTGCCGGCCTCGCCCGAGGCGCGCTTCCAGCTCGACGCCGCCGGCGTGCGCGCGCACTGGACCGAACACACGCGCGGCGTGCTGCTGGCCTCGCCCTCCAACCCCACCGGCACCTCGATCGCGCGCGGCGAGATGGCGGCCATCGCCGCCGCCGTGCGCGCGCACGGCGGCGTCACGCTGGTCGACGAGATCTACCTCGGCCTGAGCTACGACCAGGCCTTCGGCCACAGCGCGCTGGAGCACGGCGAGGACATCATCTCCATCAACAGCTTCTCCAAGTACTTCAGCATGACCGGCTGGCGCCTGGGCTGGATGGTGCTGCCGAGCGAGCTGGTCGCGCCGGTGGAAAAGCTGGCGCAGAACCTCTACATCTGCGCATCGACGGTGGCGCAACAGGCGGCGCTGGCCTGCTTCGACGCCGACTCGATCGCCGAGTACGAACGCCGGCGCGAGGAGTTCCGCCGCCGCCGCGACTTCGTCGTGCCGGCGCTGCGCTCGCTGGGCCTGAAGGTGCCGGTGATGCCCGACGGCGCCTTCTATGCCTGGGCCGACTGCAGCGCGTTCAATCCCAGCAGCTGGGACTTCTGCTTCGACATGATGCAGCGCGCCCATGTGGCGCTGACGCCGGGGCGCGACTTCGGACCGCATGCGGCCGACCGCTACCTGCGGCTGTCCTTCGCCAGCTCGATGGCCGAGCTGGAGCAGGCGCTGCAGCGCCTGGCGCGCGTGCTGGGCTGAGCCCGCGCGAGCGCGAGCCCACTGCCGGCTCGTGCTTGGCTGGCGAAGGGCTGCGCGTGTCCTGCACGTGCAGCGCGGCCTGCAAGGCTGAAGGCGCGCGCCTTGCTGGCCGCGCCCTCGCAGAGCTCGGGCCCCTGCTTGAAGCGCGAATCCGTGCGCGGGCACGGATTCATGTCCCCAGTCGGCGTGCGAAATTTCGTCACAAGCGGTTAACCGCCGGGCAGAAGCCACGCTTTTCGCGCAGCACCGGCGGGCGCGCCCGCCTAAGCTCCTGCGCTGTGGGACATCGTTTGTTCAAGCGTCGCGCCGATCAGGACGCCCAAGCCTCGGAATTCGCGATCACCGTGGTCTCGGTGCCGTGCATGGAGACCGGCCCCGGGCCGGCCGCGGACTCGGCCGCACCCGCCGAGGTCGACCTCAGCCCGAGCAGCGAACCCGGCGGCAACGAAGCCGGCACCGCGGCGCGGCCCACGCTGTCCAGCATCGGCCGCTATGCGCTGAAGCAGCAGCTCGGCCAGGGCGGCCTGGGCACCGTGTTCGAGGCCTGGGACCCGCTGCTGTCGCGCATGGTGGCGGTGAAGACGCTGCAGTTCGACATCGACACGCCGACGCGCGTGTCGCTGGACGCGCTGTTCCTGAACGAGGCCCGCGCCGCCGCCGGGCTGAGCCACACGCACATCGTCACGGTGCACGACGCCGGCCTGTCGGCCTATGGCGTGTACATCGCGATGGAACGGCTGCGCGGCCGCGACCTGCGCCAGGCGCTGCGCTCCGGCTGGCATCCACGCCCGGCCGAAGCGGCGCTGCTGGTGCGCCGCGTCGCCGACGCGCTGGCCTATGCGCATGCGCGTGGCGTCGTGCATTGCGACATCAAGCCGGCCAACATCTTCCTGACACGGCACGACAAGCCCAAGGTGCTGGACTTCGGCATCGCCCGCGTCGCGCACCATGCGGCGCTGCCGGCGCTGGATGGCGTGATCGCCGGCTCGCCGCACTACCAGGCGCCGGAGCAGCAGCAGGCCGGCAACGTCGACGCGCGCACCGACATCTATGCGCTGGGCACGGTGCTGTACGAGCTGCTCACCGCGCGCAAGGCCTTCGACGGCGATTCGCTGGAGCGCATCCGCGAGGCCGTGGCGCAGCACGACCCGGTGCCGCCGCATGCGTTGTGCGCGCACGTGCCGCCGGAGCTGTCGACGATCACGCTGCGCGCGATGGCGCGCGACCCCGCCGAACGTTATGCCAGCGCACAGGAGCTGGCGCAGGCGCTGCGCCAGTGGCTGGCACGGCAGGCGCTGCCGGCCGATTCCTCCGGGCCGGCCACCGGCGACCCGGCCGAGACACCGGCGCCGCCGCGCCGGCGCGTGGGCCTGATCACCGCCGTGGCCGTGGCCGCGGTGCTGCTGGCAACGGCCTTCGCGGCCTGGCCGCCAGCCCCGCCCGATGCACCGGTAGCCGCCGTGCCCAAGGCGGCAGCGGTGGCCGCCGCGCCGCCGACCGCCGCCGAAGCCCCACCGGCGGCCGAGGTCCTGCCAACGGCCGTGCCCGCCGCCCCGGAACCCCCGCTCGCGGCGGCGCCGCTGCCGGACAAGCCGCCACCCGCTGCGGCAGCGCCCAAGCCGCGCAAGCCAGCGGCCAAGCCGGCAGCGCCCGCAGCGGTGGTCGCCGCGCCGGTGCCCGCCCCGGGCGTGGTCCACATCGCCATCAGCCCCTGGGGGCAGGTGGAGGTGGACGGTGCGCCGGTGGGCATCACGCCGCCGCTGGCGCGCCTGGAACTGCCGCCCGGCGCGCACACCATCACCGTGCGCAACGAGGACTTTCCGGCCTACACGCAGCGCGTGCAGGTCGACCCCGAGCGGCCCGTCACCCTCAAGCACCGTTTCGGCTCATGAACATACTGCCCCGCCTCCGCCTGCCCTGGGTCGTGCTCGCCGCGGCCTTGCTGTGTGCAGGTTGCGCCACACCGCCGCCGCCTGCAGCGCCGCCGCCCACCGGCCTGGCCGAGGTGATGGAGCGTCCGGCCGAACGCTCGCTGCTGGACGGCATCCGTGCCTACGACGATGCCCAGTACGCGCAGGCCGAGAAGGCGCTGCGCCTGGCGCTGTCCGAAGGGCTGCAGAGCGCGCGCGACCGCGCCACCGCCCACAAGCTGCTGGCCTTCATCACCTGCACCAGCGACCGGCTGGCGGACTGCCAGGCCGAGTTCCGCGAAGCCCGCGCCGCCGATGCCGGCTTTGCGCTGAGCCGCTCCGAAGCCGGCCACCCGGTGTGGGGCCCGGTCTACAAGAGCCTGTCGCAGTAGCACGGCACGGCGCCATGCGGGGCGTCGCGCATAATCGGCCGCGCCGATGCCTGCCCAGACCCTGCCTGTCGTCTTCCGCCACCCGCTGCGCGTGTACTGGGAGGACACCGACGCCGGCGGCGTGGTGTTCTATGCCAACTACCTGAAGTTCTTCGAGCGCGCGCGCACCGAATGGCTGCGCTCGCTCGGCGTCGGGCAGCAGCGCCTGCTCGAAGACGAGGGCCTGATGTTCGTCGTCGCCGAGACGGCGCTGCGCTACCTGCGCGCGGCGCGGCTGGACGATCTGCTGGAAATCACGGTCACCATCGCCGAAGCCGGGCGTGCGTCGCTGCGGCTGCAGCAGCAGGCCTGGCGCGGCAGCGAACTTCTGGCCGAAGGCGACATCCGAATCGGTTGCGTCGGCGCACGCGGACCCTCGCACTTCAGACCTTGCCGCATTCCGGCGGCGATCCTCGAGAAAATCCAATGAACCAGGACTTGTCGATCATCACGCTGGTGCTGCATGCCAGCTTCGTGGTGCAGCTCGTCATGGCCGGGCTGATGATCGTGTCGCTGGCCAGCTGGACGGTGATCTTCGGCAAGTTCTTCGGCCTGAAGCGCGTGCGCCAGGGCAACGACGACTTCGAGCGCGACTTCTGGTCCGGCCGCAACCTCACCGAGCTGCAGCAGGCCAGCGCCGCCAAGCCGCACACCGCGCCGCTGGAGCGCATCTTCGCCAGCGGCATGCGCGAGTTCATGAAGCTGCGAGAACGCCGCCTCGACGCTGCGGCGCAGCTCGACGGCGCGCGCCGCGCGATGCGCGCCAGCTACCAGCGCGAGCTCGACGTGGTCGAGAGCAACCTCAGCTTCCTGGCGTCGGTGGGTTCGGTGTCGCCCTACGTCGGCCTGTTCGGCACGGTGTGGGGCATCATGCATGCGTTCGTCGGCCTGTCGAACATGCAGCAGGTGACGTTGGCGACGGTGGCGCCGGGCATTGCCGAGGCGCTGGTGGCCACCGCCATCGGCCTGTTCGCGGCGATTCCGGCGGTCATCGCCTACAACCGGCTGTCGCGCGACATCGACCGCATCGCCATCCAGCTGGAGACCTTCATCGAAGAGTTCTCCAATATCCTGCAGCGCAGCGCGGTGCAGACATGACCCACCCCCGCAGCGCCTTCGGCGCCTCCCCCCGACGCTGGCGGACCGGCAAAGCCGGATCCGCGGCGTCCGCTCGGCGGCCGCTGTTCCGTGCATGCCATGCGGCGCTTGGCCGCAGGTGGTTCTGAAGTGGCCAGCATCGCACCCCGAGGCGGCTCGCGCCGGCGCCGCGCGATGAACGAGATCAACATGGTGCCGTTCATCGACGTGATGCTGGTGCTGCTGATCATCTTCATGGTGACCGCGCCGCTGATCACCACCGGCATGGTCGACCTGCCCAGCGTCGGTAAGGCCAGCCAGCGGCCCGACCACGTGATCGAGCTGGTGCTCGGCAGCGACGAGAGGCTGCGCATGCGCATCGACAGCAAGGACAGCGGCACGCTCACGCTGGCGCAGCTGCCGGCGCGCGTCAAGCAGGCGCAGGCCGGCGACGCGCAGGTGCCGGTGGTCATCAGCGCCGAGCGCAGCGTCAAGTACGAGGCCGTGGTGCGCGTGATGGACGTGCTGCAGCGCGAAGGCATCCAGCGCGTGGGGCTGTCCGTCAAACAAGGGGGCTGAGTGAGCGCGCCGGGCCGACCCAAGTGCGCACGCTCCCGCTTGGCGGGCGTGCGCCCGGACGTGGCCCGTCCCGACGGACGGGCCATGCCTGGCGCACGCCGGACCCCTGTGCGGCTTGGGCAGGCCGCAGGCCGAAGGGTGCACCAATGAACGGCAGCACGCTGAGCCTGCAAGGCGCCGACCCGCTGCGCCCGCGGCCGCCCGGCGGCATGGGCCGCGGCGCGCTGCTGGCGCTGGTCGTGCACGCGCTGCTGGTGGTGGCACTGGCGGTGGCCGTCAACTGGCGCAGCCAGACGCCGCAGACCTTCAGTGCCGAGCTGTGGTCGGCCACGCCGCAGGTGGCCGCGCCGCGCGCGGTGGAAAGCACGCCCGCCACACCTGCGCCGCCACCGCCGCCGCCGGCACCCACGCCGCGTGTGGCCACGCCCGCTCCGCCGCCGGCCGTCGACCCGCAGATCGCCATCGAGAAGGCGCAGCAGGAGAAGGAAAGGGCCGATCGCCTGCGCGCCGAACGCGAGAAGGCCGAGCGCGAGGCCAAGGCCGAGAAGGAGAAGGCGGAACGCGAGAAAGCCGAGCGCGAGAAAGCCGAGCGTGAACGCCAGGCCGCCGCCAAGGCCGAAGCGCAGGCCAAGCGCGAACAACAGGAGCAGCGCGAGAAGCAGGCCGAGGAGCAACGCCTGGCCAAGCAGCGCGAGGACAACCTGAGGCGCATGATGGGCCAGGCCGGTGCCACCGGCGCGCCCGGTGCCACCGGCACCGCGCTGAAGGATGCTGCGCCGTCCGCCAGCTATGCCGGCAAGCTGATCGCGCGCATCAAGCCGAACATCCTGCTCACCGAAAGCGTCACCGGCGACCCGGCCGCCGACGTGGAGGTGCGCGCCTCGCCCACCGGCACCATCCTCAGCCGCCGGCTGGTCAAGAGCAGCGGCAACAAGGACTGGGACAACGCGGTGCTGCGCGCCATCGACCGCACGGCCGAGTTGCCGCGCGATACCGACGGCCGCGTGCCGCCGGTGCTGGTGATCACCTTCACGCCGTAGCCGCCAGCCGCTTGCAGCGGGCGACGAAGGCCCGTCGACCGTCCTGATCTCGCGCTGTCTTGGCAGTCTGCTCGGCACCATGACCCGCAGTCGACTTCCATAGCTTTGATCGCGAATCGGTATGGGTCGGCCGCGGTCTTGTATCGCCTTCAATCGATGCGGCGCAGCGGCGGCGGCGACCAGCTGCCCTGCCCCGGCGGCAGCGCCGACGGCGGCGTGCTGCGCGGCGCGTACAGGCGCAGCGTCAGCACGAACCCATCCTTGGGCGCAGGCAGCCAGCGCGACGCATGGTCCGGGCCCGGCGACAGGTACTGCGGCTGGATGTGCAGCGCGCCGTCGGCGTCCAGCGGCAGCTTGTCGCGCGAGCCCAGGCCGATGCGATCGGCGCTGTTGGGCACGAAGCTGCGCCGGCCGTCGTCGTCGGCCTCGAGCGTCAGCGACCAGAAGGCCTGCGTCGGCGGCTGCCGGCCCCTGGCAAAGCTCAGCAGGTAGTCGTGCGCGCCCGACAAGGCCCTGCCCTCGGCATCGACGCGCGTGCTCATCTGCAGCAGCTGCTGCGGCGCGGGCCACCCCGGCCAGGCGAGCGCCGCGACCGCTGCGCGTCGCAGGTAGTCGGTGCCGAAGTCGCCCGTCTCCAGCGCGACCTGCCAGCCGTCGACCGCGGCGAAGAGCTGCGGCCGGTAGTCGGCCAGACGCTGCGCCGCCCGCGCCGGCGTGCGTCGCAGCGCCTGCTGCACCGTCGGTTCCAACGCGTCCGCACTGAAGGGCTTGCCCGGCTCCAGGCCGATGCGCGCCATCGTCTGCAGCATCGGCGCATCGGCCGCCGCGGGCGGCGCCACCGTGCCCAGCAGCCGCGCCAGCAGGTTGAAGTAGGCGCTGATGTCCAGGGCCTGCAGTGCCTGCCTGGGCGTGCCGCCCGGGCCGATGACCGCGCTGCTGTCCAGGCTGGGCGCGCGGCGATCGCCGGGCTGCATGCGCACGGTCTGCGGCACCAGGCGCAGCCGCTTCTGCAGCGCCTGCACGGCGCGCAGGTCGGCATCGCTGCCGCTGGTCTGGATGCGCCCGATGATCGCCACGTAGCGCGTCGGCGAACGCACCAGGCGCGCGCCCCTGGGCACATGGCCCTGCCACTCGGGGCCGGCGAGCAGCACGCGCGCACCCCTGGCCTCGGCAGGGCCCAGCGTCACCAGCGACTGCATCCACAGGCTGTGCACGCTGAAGTCGAACCAGCGCCGGCCCATGTCGGGCTGCACGAAGAGCATGGCTTCGCGGCCCAGGTCGAGCCAGGCGGTGGACACCAGCGTGTCGCTGTCGACCACCCACGGATGCGGCTCGCCGCCCGGCGGCAGGCGCCGCGCATGCCAGAAGCTGTTGAGCGGCGCACGCGGGCCCGCCGCCTTGGCGACGTTGGACATCAGCAGCCGCTTCAGTTCACCCAGCACCAGCGGATAGCCGTAGACGTAGGCGTCCTCGGCGATCTGCGCGACCTCGGCCGCGCGTGCCTCCTGCGCCGCGCGCTCGATGGCCGCGGCCTCGGCCGCCTGGCGCGACGCCACCTCTTCGGGCGTGGGCTGCGGCTTGGGCGGCGGCAGCGGCGGCTGCACGCAGGCGGCCAGGGTGCACAGCATGAGGAGGGCCAGCAACCGGCTCACTGGGGCACCTTGGGGCTGCGCCCTGCGGTATTCGCCCTTGGGGCGGCCCGGCGGGAACACTCGAGAACCTTCGGGCTGCGCCCTCCGATATTCGCCCTTGGGGCGGCCCGGCGGGCTCATGCACCGCCCTGCGCCGCGGGCGCGCCCCAGCCGCCGCCGCCCGGTGTCTCGATCACGAAGACGTCGCCCGGGTGCATCTGCACCGAGCCGATGTGGTCCAGCATCTCGATGCGGCCGTCGGCACGCTCGACGCGGTTGATGCCGACGGTACCCGGGCGCCCGCCGGCCAGGCCGAAGGCGCCATGGTGGCGGCCGTTGCTCAGGATCGAGGCCTGCATGTCCTCGAGAAAGCGCACGCGGCGCACGCCGCCGTCGCCGCCGCGCCAGCGCCCCGCGCCGCCCGACCCGGTGCGCACGGCATAGCTGTCCAGCCGCACCGGGAAGCGCCACTCCAGCACCTCGGGGTCGGTGAGGCGTGAATTGGTCATGTGCGTCTGTACCACGCTGCTGCCGTCGAAGCCCCCGACGACGCGGCCGGCATCGTCCTTCCAGGCCCCGGCGCCGCTGCCGCCGGAGATGGTTTCGTAGTACTGGTGGTGCGCATTGCCGAAGGTGAAGTTGTTCATCGTGTTCTGTCCGGCGGCCATCACGCCGAGCGCGCCGAACAGCGCGTTGGTCACGCACTGCGAGGTCTCGACGTTGCCGGCCACCACCGCCGCCGGCGGGTGGGGGTTGAGCATGCAGCCCGGCGGCACGATCACCCGCAGCGGCTTCAGGCAGCCGGCATTGAGCGGGATGTCGTCGTCGACCAGCGTGCGGAACACATACAGCACCGCCGCCATCGTCACCGCCTTGGGCGCGTTGAAGTTGTTGGGCAGTTGTGCACTGGTGCCGCTGAAGTCGATGGTGGCCGCGCGCGCGGCCGTGTCCACCGCCACCTGCACGCGGATGACGGCGCCGTTGTCCAGCGGCAGCTCGAAGGCACCGTCCGGACCCGGCGCCCGGCCGCCCGGAGCCGGCTCCACCCCCTCGGGGGGCGGCGCGCCATCCGGCGCGCCTGGGGGCCTCAGCTTCAGCGCGGTGATGACGCGACGCACCGATTCTTCGGCGTTGTCCTGCACGTGCTGCATGTAGGCCGCCACCGTCTCGCGGCCGTACTGCGCCACCATCGCCACCAGCTCGTCCACGCCCTTGTGGTTGGCGGCGATCTGCGCGCGCAGATCCGCAAGGGTCTGCTGCGGATTGCGCGCCGGGTAGCGGCCGCTGCCCAGTTGCGCCAGCAGTTCGGCCTCGCGCAGCTGGCCGTCGCGCACCAGCAGGAAGTTGTCGAAGAGCACGCCCTCCTCGTCGATGCTCTGGCTGAACGGCGGCATCGAGCCCGGCGTGCTGCCGCCGATGTCGGCATGGTGGCCACGGCTGGCAACGTAGAACGAAGGCTTCGCATCGCCCGCGGACAGGTACACCGGCGTGACCACGGTCACGTCGGGCAGGTGCGTGCCGCCGTGGTAGGGGTCGTTGAGCACGTAGACATCGCCGGGCTGCATCCGTGGGTTGCGCTCGATCACCGTCTTGATCGACTCGCTCATGCTGCCCAGGTGCACCGGCATGTGCGGCGCGTTGGCAATCAGCTCGCCGGCGGCGCTGAACAGCGCGCAGCTGAAATCCAGCCGCTCCTTGATGTTCACCGAATAGGCGGTGTTCTGCAGCCGCAGCCCCATCTGCTCGGCGATGTTCATGAACAGGTTGTTGAAGACCTCCAGCATCACCGGGTCGGCTTCGGTGCCGATGGCCTGGCGCGCGCTGCGTGAGCGTGTGCGCTGCAGCTCGAGGGCCCCGGCGGCGCTGAGCCGTGCCTGCCAGCCGGGGTCGACCACGGTGGTGGCATTGGCCTCGGCAATGATCGCCGGGCCGGTGATGCGAGCGCCGGCGCGCAGCCGCTCGCGCAGGTACAGGCCGGCATCGCACCAGCCGGCGTCGTCCTCGTCGTACATGCGCACACGCTCGTCGGCCACGGCATCGTGCACCGCCGCCTCGGCCGGCGCGCCACCATCGTCCGAAGGCTCGCCAGGCGCGATGGCTTCCACCGACACCGCCTCGATGACCAGCGGCCGCTCCGGCATCAGGAAGGCGAAGCGTTGACGGTACGCGGCCTCGAAGGCCTGGCGCGCCGCGTCCAGCGCCGACAGCGGCACGGCCAGCGCGGTGTCGGTGCCCTGGTAGCGCAGGTGCAACGTCTCGCGCCGCTGCAGCGCGCGCGCCGGCACGCCCTGCGACAGCAGTTCGCCGGCAGCGGCCTCGCCCAGCCCGGCCAGGCGAACGCGCGCCGCGTCCAGGCCGGCGTCGTCGAAGGGCAGTTCCACCGAGGCCTCGCGCATCGCGATCTGGTCGGCCAGGCCCATGCCGTAGGCCGACAGTACGCCCGCCAGCGGGTGCACGAAGATGCGCGTCATTCCCAGCGCATCGGCCACGCCGCAGGCATGCTGGCCGCCGGCGCCACCGAAACACTGCAGCGTGTAGCCGGTGACGTCGTGGCCGCGCGCCACCGAGATGCGCTTGATGGCATTGGCCATGGCCTGCACGGCGATGCGCAGATAGCCGGCAGCCAGCGATTCGGCCGTGGTCGGCCGGCCGCTGGCGGCCTGCACCTGCGCGGCCAGCTGCTCGAACTGGCGGCGCACGCCCTCGCCGTCCAGCGATTGATTGCCCGCGGGCCCGAAGACGTGCGGAAAGTGCTGCGGCTGGATGCGGCCCAGCAGCACGTTGGCGTCGGTGGTGGCCAGCGGGCCGCCGCGGCGGTAGCTGGCCGGGCCGGGGTCGGCGCCGGCGCTTTGCGGGCCGACGCGCAGCCGCGCGCCGTCGAAGCCGAGGATCGAACCGCCGCCGGCGGCCACGGTGTGGATGCTCATCATCGGCGCGCGCATGCGCACGCCCGCCACCTGCGTGTCGAAGGTGCGCTCGAACTCGCCGGCATAGTGCGACACGTCGGTGCTGGTGCCGCCCATGTCGAAGCCGATCAGCCTGCGGTGGCCGGCGGCCAGCGCAGTGCGCACCATGCCGACGATGCCGCCGGCCGGGCCGGAGAGGATGGCGTCCTTGCCCTGGAAGTGGTGCGCCTCGGTCAGCCCGCCGCTGCTTTGCATGAAGAACAGCCGAACCCCCGGCATCATCGCGCCCACCTGCTCGACATAGCGCCGCAGGATCGGCGACAGGTAGGCGTCGACCACGGTGGTGTCGCCGCGCGAGACGAATTTCATCAGCGGGCTGACTTCGTGCGACACGCTCACCTGCGTGAAGCCGATGTCGCGTGCCAGCGCGGCGGCCGCGGCCTCGTGTGCGCTGTGGCGCCAGCCGTGCATGAAGACGATGGCGCAGGCGCGCAGGCCGCTGTCGTGGGCGGCCTGCAGCTCGCGCTTCAGCGCGGCCATGTCCAGCGGAAGGATCAATTCGCCATGCGCGCCGATGCGCTCGTCGGCCTCGACCACGCGCTCGTACAGCAGCTCGGGCAGCACGATGTGGCGGTCGAACAGGCGCGGGCGCGCCTGGTAGGCGATGCGCAACGCGTCGCGGAAGCCGCGCGTGGTGACCAGCAGCGTGCGCTCGCCCTTGCGTTCGAGCAGCGCGTTGGTGGCCACGGTGGTACCCATCTTCACGCAGTCCACCAGGGCCGGCGTGATCGGCTCGCCGGCGCGCAGGCCGAGCAGGCGGCGCATGCCCTCGACCGCGGCATCGGCGTACTGCCGCGGATTCTCGCTCAGCAGCTTCAGCGTGTGCAGCTCGCCGTGCGGTGCGCGGCCGACGATGTCGGTGAAGGTGCCGCCGCGGTCGATCCAGAATTGCCAGCGTTTCGTCGGTTCGGTCTGCATCGGGCGATTCTTGCAGGACAGCGCTGCACACGGCCCATGGCCCAGAATGGGCCCCTTCCCGCCACACCGCCACACCATGAACGCACCGCTGCCCCTGCCTGCGCTGGACGAGATCCGCGCCCATGAAGCCGAGATGATCGACATCCGCCGGCAGATTCACGCCAACCCGGAACTGGCCTACCAGGAGCATGCCACCTCCGAGCTGGTGGCCGAGCGCCTGGCGCGCTGGGGCTACGAGGTGCACCGCGGCCTGGGCGGCACCGGCGTGGTCGGCACGCTGCGCATGGGCGCGTCAGACCGGCGCATCGGCCTGCGCGCCGACATGGACGCACTGCCGATCGCCGAGACCAGCGGCAAGCCCTGGGCCAGCAAGGTCTTCGGCAAGATGCACGCCTGCGGCCACGACGGCCATACCGCGATGCTGCTGGCCGCGGCGCGCCACCTGGCGGCCACGCGCAATTTCGATGGCCACCTGCACCTGGTGTTCCAGCCGGCCGAGGAGGGCCTGGCCGGTGCGCGCAAGATGATCGAGGACGGCTTCTTCGAACTCTTCCCCTGCGACGCGATGTTCGGCATGCACAACATGCCGGGCGCGCCCGCGGGCAAGTTCGTCGCCGTGCCCGGCTATGCCATGGCCAGCGGCGACACCTGCATCATCAAGGTCAAGGGCCTGGGCGGGCACGGCGCGATGCCGCAGTCGGCGGTGGACCCGGTGGTGGCCGGTGCCAGCATCGTGATGGCGCTGCAGACCATCGTCTCGCGCAACGTGCCGCCGCTGCATGCCGGCATCATCAGCGTCGGCGCCTTCCTGGCCGGCGACGCGCCCAACGTCATTCCCGGCGAGGCCGAGCTGCGGCTGACGGTGCGCGCCTTCCGCCCCGAGGTGCGCGACCTGCTGGAGCGCCGCATCGGCGAGATCGCCACCGCCCAGGCCGCGGTGTACGGCGCCACGGCCGAGGTCGACTACATCCGCCGCTATCCGGTGCTCAACAACCACCCGGAGCAGACCGAGTTCTGCAAGCAGGTGATCCGCGACTGGCTGGGCGATGACGGCCTTCTCGAACACGCCGAGCCGGTGACAGCCAGCGAGGACTTCGCCTTCTTCCTGGAGAAAGTACCCGGCTGCTACGTCAACATCGGCAACGGCGAAGGCAGCGAGGGCGGCTGCATGGTGCACAACCCCGGCTACGACTTCAACGACCGCGTGCTGAGCACCGGCGCCAGTTACTGGGTGCGGCTGGCCGAGGCCTGGCTGAAGAAGGGCTGAAAGGGTCTCGCGTTCGATCCGCGAATTCCGGATGGCGGGTCATGGCGCATGGCGGTTCTTCGCGCGTGCGCGCATTGGCGCGAGCCAATGCCGCCGGGTAGCCGTCGGCGCTCATGCCTTGGGCCAGCGACCCAAGGCGTTCGCCAGCACAAACAGTCCCCCGGACTGTTTGTGTCCGGGCTCTCTCCCCGTCCGGGCTGGCTCCCGGTCTCCTCCTTTACTTCCCGCCAACGGCTACCCGACGTCCTTGGCAACAACCATGGGTGGACTGTAGTGGTCAAACACCCACGACGGTGGCTGATCGGAACGGTGGGGCGCTCTGCGGAGCGAAGTAAAGGAGGAGGCGGTGGCCGCAGCCCGCTGCCGGGGGACATGAGCGCAGCAGCGCGCCCCACCGTCCTGATCTCTGCACCAACCTTCGCAGTCAACCTTGCGCCGGCAGCCACCGCCACCCCTATGCGTTGGATCGCTGCCCAGCCTGAAGCGCCGCCATGCGCTGCGTCAGCAGCGTCACCACATCCAGCACCGGCAGGCCCGTGGCCTCGCGCAACGCCGCGGCATAGGGCGGCAGGTTGGTGCATTCCAGCACCAGCACCTCGATGTCGGCATGGCGCAGGCGCAGGCGCTGCGCCGCCGCCAGCACCTGGGCCTGCGCATCGTCCCTGTCCAGCGTCGTCAGGTCCTGCAGCAGCGTGCGGTGCAGCGGCGAACCCGGCGTGATGCCTTCGACCGGTGTCGCCGGGTCGGCGCCCACGCCTTCGAAATGGGCCGCGCCCAGCGACGCCGCCTCGATGGTGATGACGCCGCAGCGCCGGCCAAAACCCTGCTGTTCGGCCAGCTGCAGCAATGCCGAGCTCCACACCGGCACCGGCAGCGCGGCCTGCAGCTCGCGCTGCCACCGCGCCAGGAAACCGCAGCTG
The DNA here is from genome assembly GCA_964446545.1 of uncultured Rubrivivax sp. GTDB lineage: Bacteria > Pseudomonadota > Gammaproteobacteria > Burkholderiales > Burkholderiaceae_C > Rubrivivax. The sequence continues at coordinate 14,388 of CAYUPF010000017.1, read as the reverse complement.
GTGGCGATGGCGTCGCAGCCCTCGGCCACCAGTGCGCGGGCCGCGGCGATGAAGGGCTGCAGCGCGGCCGCGTCCTGGCCACGCAGCACACGCTCGGGCGTGGCGCCTTGCACCACCTTGCGCTGCACCGCGAAATCGAAGGTCTGCGGGTGGCCTACGTCCCCCCGCGGCCGCGGGAAGCGGGTCTGCAGCATCAGCAGGCCGAGGGTGGGCATGATTTCGGTGTGCCGTTTGCGGGAAGCCCCTGGGCCAACGCCGCGCGGGCATGGCCTATGCTAGCCCCTCGTCATCGACCTCTGATCGGAGCCCACATGCAACTCCTTCGCCCCTTCCTTCTGGCCGCGGCCTCGTGCGCCGTGGCGCTGTCGGCGCACGCGCAGACCAAGTGGGACCTGCCCGCCGCCTATCCGGCCACCAACTTCCACACCGTCAACCTGCAGCAGTTGGCCGACGACGTGGACAAAGCCACCAGCGGCAAGCTGAAGATCACCGTGCACCCGAACGCGTCGCTGTTCAAGGCGCCGGAGATCAAGCGCGCGGTGCAGGGCGGCCAGGCGCAGATGGGCGAGATCCTGCTCGTCAACTTCCAGAACGAATGGCAGATCTTCGGCGCCGACGGCCTGCCCTTCCTGGCCGACAGCTACGACGCCGCCGCCAAGCTGTGGAAGGTGCAGCGGCCGATGATGGAGAAGAAGCTGGCCGAACAGGGCCTGATGGTGCTGTATGCGGTGCCGTGGCCGCCGCAGGGCATCTACACGAAGAAGGCGCTGGCCAGCGCCGCCGACCTGAAGGGTATCAAGTGGCGCGCCTACAGCCCGGCCACGAGCCGCATCGCCGAACTGGTGGGCGCACAGCCGGTCACGGTGCAGGCGGCCGAGGTCAGCCAGGCCTTCGCCACCGGCGTGGCCGAAAGCATGATGAGCTCGGGCTCCACCGGCGCCGACGCCAAGCTCTACGAGCACGTCAAGTTCTGGTACGACACGCAGGCCTGGCTGCCGAAGAACGCGGTGCTGGTCAACAGGTCAGCCTTCGACGCGCTCGACGCGCCGAGCAAGCAGGCGCTGCTGAAGGCCGGCGCCGATGCCGAAACCCGCGGCTGGGCGGCCAGCAAGGTGGCCAACGGCGAATCGCTGGACAAGCTCAAGGCCGGCGGCATGCAGATCCTGCCGCCGACGCCGCAGCTCAGCGCGGACATGAAGAAGGTCGGCGACACCATGCTCAAGGAGTGGGTCGACAAGGCCGGCGCCGAGGGCAAGCAGCTGGTCGACGCCTTCAAGCAGTAGTAGGTTCGCATGCGCCGCTTACTCGACGCGCTGTACGACGGCGCGGCCGCGCTGGCGGCCGTGTTCATGGTGCTGCTGCTGGTGATGGTGCTGCTGTCGATCCTGGGGCGGCAGCTGCACTTCCACGTGCCGGGCACCGACGCCTACGCCGGCTACATGATGGCGGCCGCCGGCTTCCTGGCGCTGGCGCACACGCTCAAGCGCGGCGAGCACATCCGCGTCACCTTGCTGCTGAGCAAGCTGCAGGGCAAGGCGCGGCGCGGCATGGAGCTGTGGGCGCTGTTCGCGGCCACGCTGCTGGCCGCGCTGTCGGCCTTTTACAGCGCGCGGCTGGCATGGCAGAGCCGCCAGTTCAACGACATCTCCACCGGTAACGATGCCACGCCGCTGTGGATCCCACAACTGGCGATGGCGCTGGGCACGCTGATCCTGCTGATCGCCTTCATCGACGAGCTGGTGCTCGAATGGCGCGGCCAGCGCAGCCATGCCGTGCCGGACGAAGCGGTGCGCAATGAGTGACCTGGCCATCACCGGCCTGCTGATCGCGGCGCTGTTCCTGATCCTGGGCAGCGGCGTCTGGATCGGCCTGACGCTGTCGGGCGTGGCCTGGATCGGCATGCAGCTGTTCAGCAGCCGGCCGGCCGGCGACGCCATGGCCGTCACCATCTGGGGCAGCGCGTCGAGCTGGACGCTGACCGCGCTGCCGTTGTTCGTGTGGATGGGCGAGATCCTGTTCCGCACGCGCCTGAGCCAGGACATGTTCCGCGGCCTGGCGCCGTGGATGCAGGCGCTGCCCGGGCGGCTGCTGCACGTCAACGTCGCCGGCTGCGCGATCTTCGCCGCGGTGTCGGGTTCGAGTGCGGCCACCTGCGCGACCATCGGCAAGATGAGCCTGCCCGAGTTGGCGCGGCGCGGCTACCCCGACGGCATCAGCATCGGCTCGCTGGCCGGCGCCGGCACGCTGGGCCTGCTGATTCCGCCGTCGATCATCATGATCGTCTACGGCGTCAGCGCCGAGGTCTCGATCGCGCAGCTGTTCATCGCCGGCGTGCTGCCCGGCATCATGCTGGCACTGCTGTTTTCGGGCTATCTGGTGGTGTGGGCGCTGCTCAACCCGAAGCTCGTGCCGCCGCGCGATGCGCGCTTGAGCTTCGGTGCCAAGCTGCGCGAATCGCGCCACCTGATCCCGGTGATGCTGTTGATCGCCGCCGTGCTCGGCTCGATCTACAGCGGCATCGCCACCGCCACCGAGGCCGCAGCGCTGGGCGTGGTGGGCGCGCTGATCATCTCGGCTGCGCAGGGCTCACTCACCTGGCAGACCTTCAAGCAATCGCTGCTCGGCGGCACGCGGCTGTACTGCATGATCGCGCTGATCCTGGCCGGCGCGGCCTTCCTGACCTTGGCGATGGGCTACATCGGCCTGCCGCGTCACTTGGCCGAATGGATCGGCACATTGGGCCTGAGCCCCTTCGGCCTGCTGTTCGCGCTGATGCTGTTCTACGTGCTGCTGGGCTGCTTCCTCGACGGCATCAGCATGGTGGTGCTGACCATGGGGGTGATCCTGCCGACGATCCAGAAGGCCGGCATCGACCCGCTGTGGTTCGGCATCTTCGTCGTGCTGGTGGTCGAGATGGCGCAGATCACGCCGCCGGTGGGTTTCAACCTGTTCGTGCTGCAGGGCATGACCAAGCGCGAGATCGGCTGGATCGCGCGCGTCACCTTGCCCTTCTTCTTCTTGATGCTGGCCGCGGTGGGGCTGATCTACGCCTTCCCGCAGCTCGTCAGCTGGCTGCCGGCGCAGATGCGCGGATGAGCGTTCAGCCAGTGCGCGATCAAGCGCATGGATGGGCGACGGCTCGCGGCGCGAAGCTTGTCCTGCGCGGGGTCGCAATGCGCGGCCGTCTGTAGCCACCCGATTCTGCCCGTTTGATCGCGAGTCCGCATTAGGGGTTGCAGGCCCGGCCAATTCGGCCCTTTGCGCGGCCGCTCAGCCACATAGGATCGTGTGCGTGAGGGTGCGCCCGTGCGGCGAGCGCCCTCGACGATGCTCGCCATCCGAGGAACCGCCATGTCCGACCTGTCATCGCCACCGCTGTCCCTGGTGCCCGTGGAAAACACCGCGCCTGCACCCGAAGGCGGCGAAAGCTTTGCCTGGCCCACGCCGGCCTATGCCTGCTACCCGGCGCCGCTGCGGCTGGCCGAGCCCGAGCCCTGCCAGATCGAGGGCATGAACGGCCGGCTGATGAACGGCTCGCTGCTGCAGATGGACCCGGCCGAGGGTGTGGCCAAGGTGCGCATCCCGCCGGCGCGCATCGCCATCCCGCTGCGCTTCAACCAGTTCCGCAAGCTGACGCTGACGCGGCCGCTGCTGGCCGTCGAAGAAGGCAGCGCCGCCGCCGGCAGCTTCATGGCGCAGCGCCCGGCGGTGGGCGTGAAGGTGCATCTGAAGGGCGTGGCGGCCATCGATTCGCTGAGCATCGGCCACCACGAAGACGACAGCGGCATCTACCTGTTCGCGCCGGTCGACACGCGCGGCAGCGTGCTGCGCTGCTTCGTGCCCAAGGCGGCCTACGACAAGGTGGAGATCGGCGAACGCATCGGCGAGCTGCTGGTGGCGCAGAACGCCGCCACGCCGGCGCAGATCGAGCTGGCGGTGGCCGAACAGCAGCAGCTGCGCTCGCGCAAGCTCGGCGAGATCCTGCTGACCAAGCAGGTCGTCAGCGCCGAGGAGCTGGAGCGGGCCATCGCCGAGCAGGCGCGCATGCCGATGGTGCGCATCGGCGAGGCGCTGATCGCGCTGGGCTTCATCAACGACGCGCAGCTGGAAGTGGCGCTGTCGCAGCAGCGCGAGGACCGCAGCGTGCCGCTGGGCGAGCTGCTGGTGCGCCGCGGCCTGGTGTCGCGCGCCGACCTGCAGACCGCGCTGGCGCGCAAGATGGGCTACCCGCTGGTCGACGTGACGCAGTTCGCGCCCGAGACCGAGGCGCTGGCGCGCCTGCCCTATGCGGTGGCGTCGCGGCTGCCGGCACTGCCGCTGCTGCTGCGCGGCGGCCGGCTGATCGTGGCGGTGGAAGACCCGTCGCGGCCCGAGGTGCTGGACGACATCGAGTTCGCGTCGCAGACCAAGCTGGTGCCGGTGCTGGCGCGCGCCAGCCTGCTGCCCGCCGCCATCGCCAAGGCCTACGAACGCATCGGCGTGCACACCGGCTCGGGCGGCGGCGACAGCGCGCCGGCGGCGGAATTCGACGCCGAGGAAGCCGGCAAGCTGCTGGCCACGCTGGAGATGCAGCAGGCGCCGGACAGCGGCGAGCGCGACGAGCCGGCTATCGAACAGTCCGACAACTCGCTGGTGCGGCTGATCAATTCGATGATCGCCGAGGCGCAGAGCCAGGGCGTGTCGGACATCCACGTCGAATGCCAGCCCGGGCGCGACAAGGTGCGCATCCGCTTCCGCAAGGACGGCGCGCTGCGCCCCTACATGGAGCTGCCGCACACCTACCGCAGCGCGATGATCGCGCGCATCAAGATCATGTGCGACCTGGACATCAGCGAACGGCGCAAGCCGCAGGACGGCAAGATCAACTTCGGCAAGTTCGTGCCCGGCCAGCGCCTGGAGCTGCGCGTCGCCACCATCCCCACCGCCAACGGGCTGGAGGACGCGGTGCTGCGGCTGCTGGCCTCGGCCAAGCCGATCCCGCTGGACAGCCTGGGGCTGAGCCCGGACAACCTGAAGCACATCAAGTCGGCCGCGCAGCGGCCCTACGGCATGCTGCTGTGCGTGGGCCCCACCGGCTCGGGCAAGACGACGACGCTGCATTCGGTGCTGGGCTACATCAACCAGCCCGACCGCAAGATCTGGACGGCCGAGGACCCGGTGGAAATCACCCAGGCCGGCATGCGCCAGGTGCAGGTGAACCCGAAGATCGACTGGACCTTCGCCAAGGCCCTGCGCGCCTTTTTGCGCGCCGACCCGGACGTGATCATGGTCGGCGAGATCCGCGACGGCGAAACCGCGAAGATGGCGGTCGAGGCCTCGCTCACCGGCCACCTGGTGATGAGCACGCTGCACACCAACAGCGCGGTGGAGACGGTGACGCGGCTGCTGGACATGGGCATGGACCCCTTCAACTTCGCCGATTCGCTGCTCGGCGTGCTGGCGCAGCGCCTGGTGCGCCGGCTGTGCGGCAAGTGCGTGCAGGCACAGGAGGCGACGCCGCAGCAGGTGGAGGAACTGATGGCCGACTATCTGCACGCCTTCGGCCAGGCCGAGAACAAGCCAGGCCCGGACGAGGTGCTCGCCGGCTGGACCAAGCGTTTCGGCAAGGACGGCAAGCTGATGCACCACTTCGCCGAAGGCTGCCCCAACTGCGACGACAGCGGCCTGCGCGGCCGCGCAGGCCTGCACGAGCTGCTGGTGGTGTCGCGCGAGATCCGCCACCAGATCCAGACCGGCGCGCGCCCCGACGAGCTGCTGCGCACCGCCCTCAGCGAAGGCCTGCGCACACTGCGCCAGGACGGCATCGACAAGGTCTGGGCGGGTGCGACGACGATCGAGGAAGTGCGCGCGAGCAGCAACAGCTGAACTGGCGGCGGCCGCAGCGCATCGGCGCGCGCCGACGCGCGCGGCGAGCTCGCCCCGCCCCGCTATCCGAGCGCCGACCGGCGGGGCCGGCCCCTGCCACGATCGCCCACCGTGGCCAGAGGCTCGCCCGGCGGCCGCGGGTACTTCCACTTGTTGTGGATCCACAACCAGTCGGTGGGATGGGCACGCACCGTCGCCTCGAGCCTGCGCGCGTAGGCCTCGGCAATGTCGGCCGGGACCTGCTCGTACGGCGGGGCGGCCAGTTCGTGCAGACGCACGACGTAGTGCCCCTTGCCGGCGCGTTTCATCTCGACATACAGCACCGGTGCGTCCAGGTAGCGGGCGATGCGCTCCGGGCCGAGGAAGAACGCCGTCTCACGGTTCAGGAACGTCGTCCAGTACTTCGGCATGCGCTTGACCGGTGTCTGGTCGGCCAGCATCCCGTAGGCACGCGCCTCGCCGGCACGCTTGAGCAGTTCGAACACGACGTTCTCGAACGGAATCGGGTTGCCGCCGAAGCGGCTGCGCATCTCGCGCGAGAACGCGTCCACCACCTTCAACCGCAGCGTCTTGTAAACGGCGTCGATCGGGATGCCGAAACGCGCACCCGCGGCGAGCAGCAGCCACTCCCAGTTGCACACATGTGCGGTCAGCAACACCACCGACTGCTTGGCCGCCTTGTAGGCGTCGATCAGCTCGGGGTTCTCGAAAACGACCCGGCGTTTCAGCTCCTCGGCGCTCGCGCGCGAACCCCAGATGGCCTCCATCAGCGTGCGCGCGAGATAACGGTAGCTCCAGCGCAGGATCGCCTCGCGGTCCGCCGCAGACTTCTCCGGGAACGCCCCCGCGAGGTTGCGTCGCGCCAGTTCCACCCGCCAGCGCAACACGTAGTACGTGACGAAGTGGAGGAGGTCGGCGTAGACGTAGAGCAGCGGCAATGGCGTCCACGCCAGCA
>CAYUPF010000017.1:0-7468 GCA_964446545.1 uncultured Rubrivivax sp. | reverse complement strand
GGCGTCTTGCCGCCCAGGTCCAGCCCGACCGGGCCGTGCAAGCGCTCGATCTCGGCCGGCGACAGGTCGAACAGCGCCAGCCGCTGCTTGCGCGCCGCGGTGTTGCCGCGCGAACCGAGCGCGCCGATGTAGAAAGCCGGCGACTTCAGCGCCTCCAGCAGCACCATGTCGTCGAGCTTCGGGTCGTGCGTCAGCGCCACCACCGCGCTGTGCGGGTCGAGCTGCAGCTGCAGCACCAGGTCGTCGGGCATTTCCTTGCTGAAGGTGGTGCCGCTTACGTCCCAGGTGAGGTGGTATTCCTCGCGCGGGTCGCAGCAGATCACCTCGAAATCGAGCGCCAGCGCCATCTGCGCCAGCACGCGCGACAGCTGGCCGGCGCCGACGATCAGCAGGCGCCAGCGCGGGCCGAACAGTGCGCGCAGCTTCGTGCCGTCGAATTCGAACTTCTCGCCGCGCGCCGCTGTTTCCAACGCGATCGCGCCACTGTCCAGATGCAGCGTGCGCGCCACCAGTTCGTGGCGCGCGCATCGCGCCAGGATCTGCTCGATCCAGTCCACCGCGCGCAGCGGCTCCTGCACCAGGCGCAGGTTGCCGCCGCAGGGCAGGCCGAAGCGCGCCGCCTCCTCCTTGGTGACGCCGTAGGTGATCAGCGAGGGTTTGTCGACACGCTCGCCGGTGCGCACGCGCTCGATCAGGTCGTCCTCGACGCAGCCGCCCGACACCGAGCCGACCACCAGGCCGTCGCCGCGCAGGCACAGCAGCGCGCCCGGCGGGCGCGGCGCCGAGCCCCAGGTTTCGATGACCGTGACCAGCCACACCTTGTGGCCCTGGTTGAACCAGTCACGGGCCTGGCTCAGCACCTGCAGATCGAGGCTGTCCATGCCAATGCTCCTATCGCGTCAGGAAGTACAGCAGCGCCAGCACGATGGCCGCGCCCACCACCCACCACAGCGTCTTGTTGCCCGCGCCCGCTGCGGGCGGTGCGGCCACCTCGGCCGTGGCAACCGCTTCGGCGGGCCGCAGGTGCGCTTCGAAGGCCTTGAAAAAGTCCTCCGCCACCTTGCCCGCCGCGGCGTCGATCAGCCGCGAGCCCACCTGCGCCATCTTGCCGCCGACCTGGGCGCGGGCGTTGTACTTCAGCCGCGTATTCGTGCCTTCGGGGGCCAGCACCACGTCGGCCGAGCCCTTGCCGAAGCCGGCCACGCCGCCCTGGCCGTCGAAATTGATGGTGTAGCTGTTGGGCGCGACCACGTTGGTCATCTTCAGGTTGCCCTTGAAACGAGCGCTCACCGGGCCGACCTTCACCGCGACCACGGCGGCGAAGGCATCGTCACCGGTGCGCTCCAGCGATTCGCAGCCGGCGATGCAGGCCTTCAGCGTGTCGGGGTCATTGAGTGCGGCCCAGGTCTTGTCCTGGGAGGCAGGAATGAGTCGGTCGCCTTGCAGTTCCATGGGGTTCTCAGTGCAGCAGTGTGTGAGGGGAAAGGGGCGGCGCGCGCAGTGCGGCCCCCAGGTCGGACAGGCTGGCCAGGTTGTGCACCGGCAGGAAGCGGTCCACATGCGGCAGCAGCGCGCGCACGCCGCTGGCCTTGGCCTGGAAGCCTTCGTAGCGCAGCAGCGGGTTGAGCCACACCACTTGGTGCGCCAGGCGGTGCAGTTGCGCGGCGGCGGCAGACAAGTCGCCATGTTCGTCGCGGTCCAGCCCGTCGGTCACCAGCAGCAGCGCGGCATTGGCGCCGAGCAGCCGCCGCGCCCAGACGCGGTTGAATTCGTCCAGCGCCGACGCGATGCGCGTGCCGCCCTTCCAGTCCTGCACCTGCTCGTCGGCCAAGCGCAGCGCGACATCTGGGTCGCGCTCCTTCAGGCAGCGTGTGATGTGCGTCAGCCGCGTGCCGAAGGTCAGCGTGTGCACCTTCAGCGCGCGGCGCATCAGTCCGTGCACGTAATGCAGCATCAGGCGCGAATAACGGTCCATCGAGCCGGAGATGTCGAGCAGCACCACCAGCGCCGGCATCTCCTCGCGCGCACGACTGTACAGCGGCTGCAGCGTCTGCGGCTGGCGCGCCATGCGCTGCAGCGTGGCACGCAGGTCGAGCCGGCCGCGCGCATCGGTGGCCGCTTCGTGGCGGCGGCGGCGCACCGGCTGCACCGGCAGCGGCAGTTCTTCGGCGAGCTTCTTCGCCAGCTCGTATTCGGCCGTGCTCATGCTTTCGAAGTCGGCCTTCTGCAAGCGCTCGCGGTCGGAGAAGGTGAAGTGGGTGTCGAACTGCACTTCCTCCTTGGCCGTCTGGTTGGCCGGGTTCGGCGGCTCGGGTGCACGCGGTGCGGACAAGGCCTCGGCCAAGCGGTTGGCGCGCGGCGGGCGCTGCATCTCACCGCGGCCGCTGATCTTGGGCAGCAGCAGATACATCATCTGCTCGAGCAACTTCGGGTCGCGCCAGAAGGTGTCGAAGGCGGCGTCGAACAGCGGCTGCTGCTCATGGCGTTCGAGCATCACCGCGCTCAAGGCCGCATGCACGTCCTCGCGCCGGTCCACACCAACCTGTTCCACCGCCGCCAGCGCGGCGAGCACGCGGTCCGGCCCGATGGCCATGCCGGCGTTGCGCAGCACGCGCGCGAAGTGGACGATGTTGTCGGCGATCACGCGAGTTTCAGAGCAGCGCCTTGGCGCGCAGTTCGTCCAGCAGCTTGGCGGTGTCGCCGTTCTGCATCTTGACCAGGTCGTCCTGGTGCTTGAGCAGCACGCCCAGCGTGTCCTGCACGCTGGCCGGGTCGAGCTGCAGGCTGTTCAGCGCCACCAGCGCATTGGTCCAGTCGATGGTCTCGGCCACGCCCGGCGACTTGAAGAGGTCGAGCGTGCGCATGCGCTGCACGAACTCCACCACCTGGCGGTACAGCCGTTCGGACGCGCCCGGCGCCTTCAGGCGCACGATGTCGAGCTCGCGCTCGACGCTTGGGAAGCCGACCCAGTGGTACAGGCAGCGGCGCTTCAGCGCGTCGTGGATCTCGCGCGTGCGGTTGCTGGTGATCAGCGTGATCGGCGGCGCGGCCGCGACCACGGTGCCGTATTCGGGGATGGTCAGCTGGTTCTCGGCCAGCACCTCCAGCAAGAAGGCATCGAAGGGCTCGTCCGCGCGGTCCAGCTCGTCGATCAGCAGGACGGGCGAACGCGTCTGCGTCAGCGCCTGCAGCAAGGGCCGCTCGATCAGCATCTGGCGCGAGTACAGGTTGCGCGTCAGCTGCTCGCGGTCGACATCGTGGGCGGCTTCGGCCAGGCGGATCTCGATCATCTGCCGCGCCACGTTCCATTCGTAGGCGGTCTGCGCCACGTCCAGGCCTTCGTAGCACTGCACGCGCAGCAGCTGCGTGTTCAGCGCGCGCGCCAGCGTCTTGGCCAGTTCGGTCTTGCCGACGCCCGGTGCGCCTTCCAGGAACAGCGGGCGCTGCAGCTTCAGGCTGAGGAACAGCGCGGTCGCCAGCTGCCGGTCGCAGACGTAGTTCTCCGCGGCCAGCAGTTCGATGACGGCGTCGACGGATTCGGGCAACGGCAGGCTCATGGCGGCGGCAAGCGGACAGAAGACGCCATTGTCGCGCCACCGCGGCGGGCCCGCCCGCAAGGGCGGGCCCGGGGGTCGCTCAACGCGACAGCGCCTTCTCCACCGCGCGCGCCGCCATCACGCTGACCATCGCCGCGCGGTAGGCGGCCGAGCCGTGCAGGTCGCTGTTCATGTGATCGGTCGAGACCTTCACCGCCTTGGCCGCGGCCGGCGTGAAGCTTTGCGTCAGCGCCGCTTCGATGTCGCCGGCACGGAATGCGCTGCTCTTGGCACCGGTGACGGCCACGCGCACGCCGCCCGCGCCCTGGCTGACGAACACGCCCACCAGCGCAAAGCGCGAGGCCGGCTGCTTGTACTTGATGTAGGCCGCCTTCTGCGGGATCGGGAAGCTGACCGAGACGATCAGCTCGCCCGGCTGCAGCGCGGTTTCGTACATGCCGGTGAAGAAGGCGTCGGCGGCGATGCTGCGCCGGTCGGTATGGACCGTCGCGCCCAGGCCCAGCACCGCGGCCGGGTAGCAGGCGGCAGGGTCGGCGTTGGCGATCGAACCACCGATCGTGCCGACATTGCGCACCATCTGGTCGCCGATGCCGCCGGCCAGCTCGGCCAGCGCCGGGATGGCCTTGGCCACCTCGGCCGAGCGCGCGACCGTGGCATGCGTGGTGGTGGCGCCGATGGTGACGTTGCCGCCGTCGACCTTGATGCCCTTGAGGTCGGCGATCGCTCCCAGATCGACCAGCTTCTCGCTGGACGACAGGCGCAGCTTCATCGCCTGGATCAGCGTCTGGCCGCCGGCCAGGTAGCGGGCATCGCTGCCCTTGGCGGCGGCAGCCGCCGCCGCCCGATCGCCGGGACGTTGGTAGTCGAAGTTGTACATGTGCTTGTCTCCTCAGGCGATCTTGTTGGCCGCGCGCCAGACCTTTTCGGCCGTGGCCGGCATGGCGATGTCCTTCACCCCCAGCGCGTCGGTCAGCGCGTTGATGAAGGCGGGAGGCGAGCCGATCGCGCCGGCCTCGCCGCAGCCCTTCACGCCCAGCGGGTTGTGCGTGCACGGCGTGACGGTGTGGTCGACGGTGAAGCTGGGCAGGTCGTCGGCACGCGGCATGGTGTAGTCCATGTAGGTGCCGGTCAGCAACTGGCCGCTGGTGGTGTCGTAGACGCAGCCTTCCATCATCGCCTGGCCCAGCCCCTGCGCGATGCCGCCGTGCACCTGGCCGGAGACGATCATCGGGTTGACGATGTTGCCGAAGTCGTCGACCGCAACGAACTGCTCCACCGTGGTCTTGCCGGTCTCGGGGTCGACCTCGACTTCGCAGACATAGCTGCCCGCCGGGTAGGTGAAGTTGGTCGGGTCGTAGAACGCGTTTTCGTTCAGGCCCGGCTCCAGCTTGTCCAGCGGGTAGTTGTGCGGCACGTAGGCGGTCAGCGCGATGGCGCCGAAGGGCAGCTTCTTGTCGGTGCCCTTGACCTTGAACTCGCCGTTCTCGAACTCGATGTCGGTATCGGCCGCCTCCAGCAGGTGCGCGGCGATCTTCTTGCCCTTGGCGATGATCTTGTCCACCGCCTTGACGATGGCGGTGCCGCCCACCGACAGCGAGCGGCTGCCGTAGGTGCCCATGCCGAAGGGGATGCGCCCGGTGTCGCCGTGCACGATCTCCACCGCTTCCACCGCGATGCCGAGCTTGCCCGCCACCACCTGCGCGAAGGTGGTCTCGTGGCCCTGGCCGTGGCTGTGCGATCCGGTGAACACCGTCACCGTGCCGGTGGGATGCACGCGCACCTCGCCGGCCTCGAACAGGCCGGCACGCGCGCCCAGCGCGCCGGCAATGTTGCTCGGTGCCAGGCCGCAGGCCTCGATGTAGCAGCTGTAGCCCAGGCCGCGCAGCTTGCCCTTGGCGGCCGCGGCCGCCTTGCGCGCCGGGAAGCCGGCGACGTCGGCGATCTGGATCGCCTTGGCCAGATGCGCCTCGTAGTTGCCGGTGTCGTAGGTCAGGCCCACCGGCGTGGCGTAGGGGAACTCGGTGATGAAGTTCTGGCGCCGGATCTGCGCCGGGTCCATCTTCATCTCGCGTGCCGCGGTCTCGACGATGCGCTCGACCACGTAGGTGGCCTCGGGCCGGCCGGCGCCGCGGTAGGCGTCCACCGGCGCGGTGTTGGTGAACACCGCCTTGACCTCGGCATAGATCGCCGGCGTCTTGTACTGCCCGGCCAGCAGCGTGGCGTACAGGATCGTCGGCACGCTGGAGGCGAAGGTCGACAGGTACGCGCCCATGTTGGCGATGGTGTGCACGCGTAAGCCCAGGAAGTTGCCCTGTGCATCCAGCGCCAGCTCGGCCGTGGTGGCATGGTCGCGGCCGTGCGCATCGGTCAGGAAGGACTCGCTGCGTTCGGCCGTCCACTTGATCGGCCGGCCCACGCGCTTGCTGGCCCAGATCAGCGCCGTCTCCTCCGGGTACAGGAAGATCTTCGAGCCGAAGCCGCCGCCGACATCGGGCGCGATGACGCGCACCTTGCTTTCCGGCAGGCCCAGCACGAAGGCGCACATCAGCAGCCGCTCGACGTGCGGGTTCTGGTTGGCCACGTACAGCGTGTAGGCGTCGTCGTGCCGCGTGTAGTGCGCATTGGCCGCGCGCGGCTCCATCGCGTTGGGGATCAGGCGGTTGTTGTGGAACGTGAGCTTGGAGACATGCGCCGCCTGGGCGAAGGCCGCATCCACCGCGTCCTTGTTGCCATGGCCCCAGTCGTAGCAGACGTTGTCGGGCACGTCGTCGTGCACCGCGGAGCCGGCGCTTTCGGCGGTGCTGATGTCGATCACCGGCGTCAGCTCTTCGTAGTCGACCTCGATCAACTCGGCCGCGTCGCGCGCCTGCAGGTAGGTGTCGGCCACCACCAGCGCGACCTGGTCGCCGACATGGCGCACCTTGCCTTGCGCCAGCACCGGGTGCGGCGGCTCCTTCATCGGCGTGCCGTCCTTGCTGGTGATGAGCCAGCCGCAGGGCAGCCCGCCGACCTTGGCCTCGGCCAGGTCGGCGCCGGTGAAGATGTTGAGCACGCCCGGCGCAGCCTTGGCCTTGTCGAGGTCGATGGACTTGATGCGCGCATGCGCATAGGGAGAGCGCAGGAAGAAGCCGTAGCTCTGGCCTTGCAGCAGCACGTCGTCGGTGTACTGGCCGGCGCCGGTCAGGAAGCGCGCGTCCTCACGGCGCAGCAGCGGCTGGCCGATGGGGCTGAGCGGGGGTTGGGACATGTCGGTCATGGCTTTCTCCTTGGCGCTTCAGGCGGCGGTGGGCTGCTTGCCCGACTGGCAGAACTGCACGGCCTTCACGATGTTGTGATAGCCGGTACAGCGGCAGATGTTGCCTTCCAGGCCTTCGCGGATCTCGGTCTCGCTGGCCTTGGGGTTGTCGGCCAGCAGCTGCACCGACGCCATCACCATGCCCGGCGTGCAGAAGCCGCATTGCAGCCCGTGGCATTCGCGGAAGGCGGCCTGCATCGGATGCAGTGTTCCATCCTGGGACAGTCCTTCGATGGTGGTGATGCTCGCGCCTTGCGCCTGCAGCGCCAGCATCGAGCAGGCCTTCACCGCGCGGCCGTCGAGGTGCACCGTGCAGGCGCCGCATTGCGCGGTGTCGCAGCCGACATGCGTGCCGGTGAGTTGCAGATGCTCGCGGATCAGCTGCACCAGCAGCGTTCGCGGGTCCACGCTGGCCTGCACGGCCTTGCCGTTGACCGTCAGGGAAAGGGGAATGCTCACTTTGGGTCTCCTCCAGGGGTTCTCTACGCCATGCGCCCTGCGGCGCCGATTGCCGATGCATTGTCCGAGTGCATCGTCGATTGGCACAACGCAGGTCTAACCCTAGGTCGGAGCGGGGCAGCGCGGCGGCCCGCGCAGGCAAGCGCTACGGGCGCGC
>CAYUPF010000016.1:21888-34255 GCA_964446545.1 uncultured Rubrivivax sp. | reverse complement strand
GCGGCGAGCACGGTGTCGACGCCGCATTCCAGCGCGGCCAGCGAGATCACCGCCGGCGTGCCGCACAGGTAGCGGCGGATGCCGGGCGCGGGCCGGTAGCCGGGCGTGAACTCGAAGGGCGCCGCATGCCCCATCCAGCCGGCCAGCGGCTGCCAGAAGCGCTCGGCATGGCGCGGCGCGACCCAGACGAAGGCCGGTGCGCCGGGCCCGCCGTTCAGGTACTTGTAGCCGCAGCCGATGGCGAAGTCGGCGCCGCTGCCCGACAGATCCACCGGCACCGCGCCGGCCGAATGCGCCAGGTCCCACAGCGCCAGCGCGCCGGCCTCGTGCGCGGCCTTCGACAGTGCCGCCATGTCGTGCATGCGGCCGTCCGAGTAGTTGACGTGCGTCAGCATCAGCACCGCGCAGCGCTCGTCCAGCAGCGCGGGGATCGCCTCGGGGCTGTCGGCCAGCACCAGCTCGCAGCCGCGCTCGGCGGCGGTGGCTTCGGCGATGTACAGGTCGGTCGGGAAGTTGCTGCGCTCGCTGACGATGCGGGTGCGGGTGCGGATGCGCGTGCGCTTCGGCTCGTCGGCGCGCGCGATGCTCAGCGCGGCGTTCAGCACCTTGAACAGGTTGACCGAGGTCGAATCCGCGGCCACGCAGTCGCCCGGCTTGGCGCCGATCAGCCGCGCGATCTTGTCGCCGATGCGCGGCGCCAGCTCCATCCAGCCGGCGCTGTTCCAGCTGCCGATCAGGCCCACGCCCCATTCCTGCGTGACCACCTGCTGCACGCGCGCCGGCGTGGCCTTGGGGCAAACGCCGAGCGAGTTGCCGTCCAGGTAGATCAGGCCCGACGGGATGGCGAACTGCTCGCGCAAGGGCGCCAGCGGATCGGCGGCGTCCAGCGCCAGGGCGTCTTCGCGGGTCTTCATCGGGTCTCCAGTTCTCGCAGCACCGCGCGCACCGGGCTGGCGTCGGCGCTGATCAGCTTCAGCGGCAGCGCGATCAGTTCGTAGTCGCCTTCGGGCACGGCGTCCAGCACCAGGTTCTCCAGCACACGCAGGCCGCGGCGTCGTATGACCTGGTGGCTGGGCAGCGCCTTGCTCTCGGCCGGGTCGATGCTGGCGGTGTCGATGCCGATCAGCCGCACGCCCAGGTCGGCCAGGCGCTCCACCGTCTGCGGCGCGAAGGCGGCCAGGTCCGGGTCCCAGCCGTCGGGCTGGTGCGCGTAGGTGCGCACCAGCACGCGCGGCGGCAGTTGCGCCACCGCATGCTCGATGTGCGCCCATTCGATCAGCGGACCGCGGCCGATGGCGTGGATCACGCGACAAGGGCCGAGGTAGGGCTCGAGGTCGACCGCGCCGATGGCGGCGCCGGCATCGTCGTAATGCAGTGGTGCGTCGGCATGTGCGCCTATGTGCGGCGACAGCGTGATGGCGCTGACGTTGACGGGGCAGCCGGGCGCAATGCGTGCGGCCCATTGCTGCGCGTAGGCGGTGTCACCCGGGAACACCGGCGACAGGGCGGAAACGGGCGGCGAGATGTCCCAGAGCGGCATGGTGTCCGCGAAGTTAGCACCGCGACGCGGCGCATGGTGTCGGTATTTTCAGACGCCGGTGGATTTCCGGCGTCCGTGGCGCCGCGCCGGCCTGTCTAGCCGATGCGCCCGAGCAGCAAATACTCCATCAGCGCCTTCTGCGCATGCAGCCGGTTCTCGGCCTCGTCCCAGACCACCGATTGCGGCCCGTCGATGACCTCGGCGCTGACCTCTTCGCCGCGGTGCGCCGGCAGGCAGTGCATGAACAGCGCCTCGGGCCTGGCTGCGGCCATCATCTCGGCGTCGACGCACCAGTCGGCAAAGGCCTTCTGCCGCGCCTGGTTCTCGGCTTCATAGCCCATGCTGGTCCACACGTCGGTGGTCACCAGGTCGGCGCCGCGGCAGGCATCCATCGGGTTCTCGAAGACCTTGTAGCAGCCGCTGCTGGAGATGCCGGCCACCTTCGGATCGACCTCGTAGCCGCCGGGCGTGCTGACGTGCACCGTGAAGCCCAGGATCTCGGCCGCCTGCAGCCAGGTGTGGGCCATGTTGTTGCCGTCGCCCACCCAGGCCACCACCTTGCCCTGGATCGAGCCGCGATGTTCGATGAAGGTCAGCACGTCGGCCAGGATCTGGCACGGGTGGTACTCGTTGGTCAGCCCATTGATCACCGGCACGCGCGAATGCGCGGCGAAGGCGGCGATCTTCGCCTGCTCGTAGGTGCGGATCATCACCAGGTCGCACATGCGGCTGATGACGCGCGCTGAGTCCTCCACCGGCTCGGCGCGGCCGAGTTGGCTGTCGCCGGTGGTCAGGTGCACGACCGAGCCGCCCATCTGGTACATGCCGGCCTCGAAGCTGACGCGGGTGCGCGTGCTGGCCTTCTCGAAGATCATCGCCAGCGTGCGGTCGGCCAGCGGCTGGTATTTCTCGTAGTTCTTGAAGCGCGTCTTGATGATGCGCGCGCGCTCGAACAGGTAGGCGTACTCCTCGGCGCGCAGGTCCTTGAACTGCAGGTAGTGCTTCATCAGCGAATGGCCCGGCTTCATGCGCTTTCAGACAGGAAGGCGCGGATCAGCGGGCACAGGATGGCGACGATCTGTGCGGCCTCGTCGGCCGACAGGATCAGCGGCGGCACCAGGCGGATCACCTTGTCGGCCGTGACGCTGAGCATCAGCCCAGCCTCGGCCGCACGGCTGAGCAGCACGCCGCAGGGCCGGTCGAGCTCGATGCCGAGCATCAGGCCCTGGCCGCGCACCTCGACCACGCCGGCCACGCCCTGCAGCTCGCGCTGCAGGCCTTGCTTGAGCAGCGCGCCGACCTGGGCGGCGTTGTCCATCACGCCGTCCTCCACCATGATGCGCAGCGTCTCGACGCCGGCGCGCATGGCCAGCGGGTTGCCGCCGAAGGTGGTACCGTGGTTGCCCGGACCGAGCACGTTCTTGGCCTTCGCACCGACGACCACCGCGCCGATCGGCACACCCGAGCCCAGCCCCTTGGCCAGCGGCATGACGTCGGGCTGGATGCCGGCCCACTGGTGCGCGAACCACTTGCCGGTGCGGCCCAGGCCGCACTGCACCTCGTCCAGCATCAGCAGCCAGTTCTTCTGGTCGCACAGCTTGCGCAGGCCCTGCAGATATTCCCAGCGCGACGGGTGGATGCCGCCTTCGCCCTGGATCGTCTCCAGGAACACCGCGACCACGTTCGGGTTGTCGCGCGCCACGCGCTCCACCGCGGCCAGGTCGTTGAGCGGCACGCGCACGAAACCCTCGACCAGCGGGCCGAAGCCGGCCTGCACCTTGGGGTTGGCAGTCGCCGACAGCGTGGCGATCGAGCGGCCGTGGAAGGCGCCTTCGTAGACGATGATCTCGGGGCGCTCGATGCCTCTGTCATGGCCGTACTTGCGCGCGATCTTCAGCGCGGCTTCGTTGGCTTCAAGCCCGGTGCTGCAGAAGAACACCGCGTCCAGCCCGGAGATCTCGCACAACTTCGCGGCCAGCGCTTCCTGCAGCGGCACCTCGTAGTAGTTGGAGCTGTGGATCAGCTTGGCGATCTGCTCCTGCAGCGCCGGCACCAGCTTCGGGTGCGCATGGCCCAGCGTGTTGACGGCGATGCCGCCCAGCCCGTCCAGATACTTTCGGCCTTCGGTGTCCCAGACCCAGCAGCCGCGGCCATGGCTCAGCGCGATCGGCAGGCGGCCGTAGGTGTTCATCACGTGCGGCATCGGCGAGACAACGGCAGGGTCTGGAGCGTTCATCGAGGATCCTCGGACTGCAGAAGTGGAAGATAAATGAAAAAGAGCCTGCGATGCAGGCTCTCGATGCGGGGAACCGGGGGTTCGCCGTGTCAGGCCGACAACGCCTTCAGCTTGGCTGAAAGTCGGCTCTTGTGTCGCGCGGCCTTGTTCTTGTGGAACAGGCCCTTGTCGGCGATGGAGTCGATGACGCCCTGCGCCGACTTGTACAACTCGGTGGCCTTGGTCTTGTCGCCGCTGAGCACCGCCTTCTGCACGTTCTTGATGACGGTGCGGAACTTCGAGCGCAGCGAGGTGTTGGCGGCATTCAGCTTCACGTCCTGACGCGCGCGCTTGCGCCCCGAGGCGAGACGGACGGTCTTCTTCTTGGCTTTGGTCGATGTGGCCATGCTTCAGCTCAAACGTGAGGTGCAAAGCCTGCAAGTATAACACCAGTGCCGCGGGCGGCGCAGCCCGCTGGGGGCAGCTGCCTATAATCCGAGCGCTGCCCCAGGACCATCGCGTCTTGCCATGCGCCAGCGATGAACCTGCTCAAGGCCGCCTCCACCGTTTCCCTGCTGACATTGGCTTCACGCGTCACCGGTCTGGTGCGCGAGCAGCTGATCGCGGCCGCCTTTGGCGCCAGTGCCGCCACCGATGCCTTCAACGTCGCCTTCCGTATCCCCAACCTGCTGCGCCGGCTGTTTGCCGAGGGCGCGTTCTCGCAGGCCTTCGTGCCGATCCTGGCGGCCTCGCGCGAGCGCGAGGGCGACGCTGCCACGCACAAGCTGATCGACGCGGTGGCCAGCGTGCTCGCCGGCGCGCTGCTGCTCACCTGCATCGTCGGCATGGCGGGTGCGCCGGTGCTGGTGTGGCTGATCGGCTCGGGCCTGGAGGAGTTCGAGCTGGCGGCGACGATGACACGCTGGATGTTCCCCTACATCGCCTTCATGTCGCTGGTGGCCTTGTCGGCCGGCATCCTCAACACCTGGAAGCGCTTTGCCGTGCCCGCGGCCACGCCGGTGCTGCTGAACCTGGCGGTGATCGCCGCCGCCTGGTGGGGGGCGCCGCTGTTCAAGAGCTGGGGCCTGGACCCGGTGCTGGCGCTGGCCGCGGGCGTGATGCTCGGTGGTTTGCTGCAGGCGGCGATCCAGATCCCCGCGCTGCGCGCCATCGGCTGCATGCCGCGCTTCGCTGTCGGCTTTGCCGGGCTGCGCGCTGCCTGGCGCCACCCGGGGGTGAAGCGCGTGCTCAGCCGCATGGCGCCGGCGCTGGTGGGCGTGTCGGTGGCGCAGATCTCGCTGCTCATCAACACGCAGATCGCCTCGCACGTGGGCGTGGGGGCGGTGTCGTGGCTGACCTATGCCGACCGGCTGATGGAGTTCCCCACCGCCCTGCTCGGTGTGGCGCTGGGCGTGGTGCTGCTGCCGCAGCTGTCGGCGGCGCAGGCGCGCGAGGACATGCAGGCCTATTCCGACATGCTCGACTGGGGCCTGCGCATGCTGGTGCTGCTGGCGCTGCCCTGCGCGGTGGCGCTGATCGTCTTCCCCCAGGCGCTGGTGGCGGTGCTGTTCCACTACGGCCAGTTCCAGCCGCAGGACGTGACGCAGACCACGCGCGCGCTGATGGGCTATGGTGTCGGCCTGATGGGCCTGGTCGGCGTGAAGGTGCTGGCGCCGGGCTTCTATGCGCGCCAGGACATCCGCACGCCGGTGCGCATCGCCATCGTCGTGCTCGTCGCCACACAGGCGATGAACACGGTGCTCGTGCCCTGGCTGGGCCATGCCGGGCTGGCGCTGTCGATCGGGCTGGGCGCGCTGGTCAATGCCGGCTGGCTGCTCATCGGCCTGCGCCGCGGCAAGCTCTACCAGCCGCGGCCCGGCTGGCGCGTGTTCATGCTGCGCGTGCTGCTGGCCTGCGCCGCATTGGGCGCGCTGCTGGCCTGGGCCGGCCGGGCCATCGACTGGATCGGGTTGCAGGCGCACTGGGGCCAGCGTGCCGGCTGGATGGCGGTGGTGCTGGCCGGCGCCGCGCTGCTGTACTTCAGCGTGCTGCTGGCCTGCGGGTTGCGACCGGCCCACTTCCGCCGCCGCGCCTGACCGATACACTCGACGCCATGACGCTGCGCTTCGAAGTGCCTACCGCGCTGCAGTACTTTGCCTCGCTGGTGGCCGAAGACGAAGGCTTCGCGCTGCTCGAGGCCGCCATCTCGGTGGCGCAGGACGAATACCCCGGCCTCGACCCGCAGGGCGTGCTGTCCCAGGTGGACGCGCTGGCGGAGTGGCTGAAGCGCCGCATCCCGGCCGATGCCGTGGTGCTGCAGAAGCTGCGCTTCCTGAACCGCTACTTCTTCCAGGACCTGGGCTTCGCCGGCAACGTCAACGACTACTACGACCCGCGCAACAGCTACCTGCACGAGGTGCTGGCGATGCGCCGCGGCATCCCCATCACGCTGGCGCTGATCTACATCGAACTGGCCACGCAGGTCGGGCTGAGCGCGCGCGGCGTGTCCTTCCCGGGGCACTTCCTCGTCAAGCTGCGCGCCGGCAAGGGCGAGGTGGTGATCGACCCGCTGACGGGCCAGTCGCTGTCGCGCAGCGACCTCGAGGAGCGGCTGCTGCCCTACCGCCGCTCGCGCGGTCTGAGCGGCGAGTTCGAGGTGCCGCTGGGCCTGTTCCTGCAGGCGGCCGCGCCGCGCGACGTGATCGCCCGGCTGTTGCGCAACCTGAAGGAGATCCACCGCACGGCCGAGGACTGGCCGCGCCTGCTGGCGGTGTGCGAGCGCCTGGTAGTGCTGCTGCCGCAGGCCTGGGACGAGCGTCGCGACCGCGGCCTGGTGCACGCCGAACTGGGCGACGACGATGCCGCGGCGGCCGACCTGCAGGCCTACCTGCAGCACCAGCCCGATGCCGACGATGCGCCAGCGCTGCGCGAGCGGCTGCGCGGCCTGGCCGACGGCCGCTACGGCCCGCTGCATTGACGCCTGGCACCGGGCCGGCGCCTAAAATGCCGGCACATGCTGCAAACCCCACGTCGATGAAGCAGATCCCGCTGGCGATCGGCCCGGATCCGCTGCCCACCTTCGACACCTATCTCACCAGCGCCAATGCCGCGGCCGTGGCGCACCTTCGCGCGCTGGAACTGCCGTCGGCGCCGGTGTACCTGTGGGGCCCGCCGGGCAGCGGCAAGAGCCACCTGCTGCGTGCGCTGGTGCACCAGCGCCATGCCGTCGGCGAACGCGCCGGCAGCTTCGACGCCGCCGACCCGGCGCCGTGGCAGCTGCAGCCCGGCTGGACGCTGGTGGTGGTGGACCGCTGCGACCAGCTCGATGCCGAACGGCAGCACGCCGCCTTCGCGTTGTTCGTGCAGGCCACCGACGCCGGCGTGCAATGGGCCGCGGCCGGCCGCGTGCCGCCGGTGGATCTGCCGCTGCGCGACGACCTGCGCACCCGCCTGGCCTGGGGCCACGTGTTCGCGCTGCAGGCCAGCAGCGAGAACGAGACCCGTGCCGCGCTGCGCCGCGAGGCCGACCGGCGCGGCATCTTCCTCGCCGACGAGGTGATGGACTACCTGCTGACACGCTCGGCGCGCGACCTGGGCACGCTGATGCAACTGCTCGACCGCATGGACCGCTTCGCGCTGGCGCGCCAGCGCTCGGTGACGGTGCCGCTGCTGCGCCAGATGCTGCAGGAAGATGCGGTCGAGGCCGGAGCCCATTCGTGAACCTGGCCCTGTTCGACCTGGACGGCACCTTGCTGGCCATCGACTCCGACCACGCCTTCGGTGAATTCATGGTGCGCATCGGCTGGGCCGACGGCGAGGCCTTTCGCCGCGCCAACGACGCGTTCTACGCGCAGTACCAGGCCGAGCGGCTGGACGTGGCGGCCTACATCCGCTTTGCCACCTCGGCCTGGCGCGAGCGTTCGGCGCAGGAACTGGCCGAAGCCAGTCGGCGCTTCATCGACGAGGTCATCCGCCCGGCCATCCACGACAACACGCGCGCGCTGCTGCGCCGGCATGCCGAGGCCGGCGACCGTGTGGCCATCGTCACCGCCACCAACGAATTCGTCACGCGGCCGATCGCCACGCTGTTGGGCGTGGACGAGCTCATCGCCACCGAACTGCAGCGCGACGAGGTGGGGCGCGTGACCGGTGAAGTGCAAGGCCTGCCCTCGTTCCGTGAAGGCAAGGTTGCACGCGTGCAGCAATGGCTGGCGCGGCAGGGTCTGCGTGTCGAGGACTTCGAGCGCAGCATCTTCTATAGCGATTCCATGAACGACCTGGCACTGCTCGAACACGTCAGCCACCCGGTGGCGACCAACCCCGCGCCGGCGCTGGAACGCATTGCCGCTGCACGCGGCTGGCCCATCCTCAGGCTCTTCGAATGATCAAGAAATTCATCGACCGACTGCTCGGCAAGGGTGCCTCGGCGCGCAAGAGCGCAGTGCCGCTGGGCAAGCGCGTCGAAGTCGGCGCGGCCGAGCACGGCATCGACCAGAGCCTGCTCGACGAACCGGCGGTGCGCGTGGTGCGCACGCTGCAGGAAGCCGGGCACGAGGCCTACGTCGTCGGCGGCGCGGTGCGCGACCTGCTGCTCGGCCTGCGCCCCAAGGACTTCGACGTTGCCACCGACGCCACGCCCGAGCAGGTGAAGGCGCTGTTCCGGCGCGCCTTCATCATCGGCCGGCGCTTCCGCATCGTGCATGTCATCTTCGGCCGCGGCCGCGAGCACGAGGTCATCGAGGTCTCGACCTTCCGCGCGCTGCTCGACGCCGCGGCGGCCGACCAGGTCAGCGGCAACGAGAAGACCTCGAAGCAGGAACTCAGCGGCAAGGCCCACGTGGTCGATGCCGCCGGCCGCGTGCTGCGCGACAACGTCTGGGGCCCGCAGATCGAGGACGCGGCGCGCCGCGACTTCACCGTCAACGCGCTGTACTACGACCCGACGAAGCAGATCGTCGTCGACTACCACCACGGCTTTCGCGACGCGAAGAAACGCGTGCTGCGCATGATCGGCGATCCGGTCACACGCTACCGCGAGGACCCGGTGCGCATCATCCGCGTGGTGCGTTTCGCCGCCAAGCTGGGCTTCACCATCGACGCGGCGACCAAGGCGCCGATCCAGGAGATGGCCGCGCTGCTGTCCAACGTGCCGGCCTCGCGCCTGTTCGACGAGATGATCAAGCTGCTGCAGACCGGCCATGCGCTGAAGAGCCTGGACGAGCTGCGCAAGCAGGGCCTGCAGCGCGGCGTGTTCCCGATCCTGGATGCGCTGCTCAACCCGACGCAGCGCCACGAGGCGCGCGAGCGCTTCGTCAACCTGGCGCTGGCCGACACCGACCGGCGTGTGGCCGAAGGCCTGGCGGTGGTGCCCAGCTTCCTGCTCGCCTGCCTGCTGTGGCACGAGGTGGTCGAACGCTGGAACGCGCTGCAGGCCAGTGGCGAGCCGCCGTTCCCGGCGCTGCAGCAGGCCGTGGACGCGGTCTTCGACGCGCGCATCGGCGACATCTCGGGCCGCGGCAAGCTGGCGGCCGACATGCGCGAGATCTGGCTGATGCAGCCGCGCTTCGAGCGCCGCAGCGGCAACACGCCGCGCGCGCTGGTCGAGCAGCCGCGCTACCGCGCCGGCTACGACTTCCTGCGCTTGCGCGCCGATGCCGGCGAGGTCGCCACCGAGCTCGCCGAATGGTGGGAGGACTTTGCGCTGGGCGACGAGGACGAGCGCGTGGCGCTGCTGCAGGCGGTGCGCGAGCAGCAGGGGCCGCGTCGTGTGCCCGCGGCACGGCCGGCCGCGGGTGCGGCCGAGGCGTCCACGGCGCCTGCCGACGAGGCCGCGCCGCGCAAACGCCGACGCCGGCGCCGCAAGCCGGCGGGCGCGGCGGCCGGCGATGCCGTGGAGCGGCCGGCCGCGGAACCGCTTTGAGCGTGACGGCTCCGGTGCGCGCCTTCGTCGGCGTCGGCGCCAATCTGGGCGAGGCGCAAGCCACCGTGCGTGCGGCGCTGCAGGCGCTGGGCCGGCTGCCCGAGACGACATGCATCGCCGCCTCGTCGCTGTACCGCAGCGCCCCGGTCGAGGCCACGGGGCCACATTTCATCAATGCTGTGGCCGAACTGCGCAGCACGCTGCCGGCGCTGGCATTGCTGCGCGAACTGCAAGCCATCGAGCACGTCTTCGGCCGTGTGCGCAGCGCGCGCAACGCGCCGCGCACACTGGACCTGGACCTGTTGCTGTACGGCGATCAGCTGATGCACGGCGAGGCGCTGACGCTGCCGCATCCGCGGCTGCAGCTGCGCGCCTTCGTGCTGCTGCCGCTGGCCGAACTGGCGCCGGCGCTGGTGTTGCCCGGTCTGGGCGCGCTCGGGCCCTGGCTGCAGCGTGTGTCCGGCCAGGCGATCGAACGGCTGGCCGCGGCACCTACAATCGCGCCGCCGTGATGGCGCCGGTTGCTGCGCACGCGGGGAGTCAAGCACATGTTCTTCGGCAAGCTGCTGCCTCGCGAGGGCAACTTCTTCGAGCTCTTCGACCAGCATGCAGCCTTCATCACGCAGGCGGCGCGGGCCTTCATGCTGCTGATGCAGCACTACGATGACCTGCCGCGCCGCGAGCAGCACGCCGCCGAGGTGGACACCGCCGAGCGAGCGGCCGACCGCGTCACGGCCGAGGTCAACCGCCTGCTGCACAAGACCTTCATCACGCCGATCGGGCGCGAGCAGATCCACGGCCTGATCAACGCCATGGACGACATCGTCGACCTGCTGCAGGACGCCACCGAAACCTTGTCGCTGTACGACGTGCGCAAGCTCACCGAAGACGTGCTGCGCCTGGGCGAGATCAGCGCCAAGTGCTGCGAGCGCGTGCAGCACGCGGTGTCGCTGATGCCCAAGCTGAGCCGGCCCGACGTGGCCGAGGCCGCGATCAAGACCTGCGAGGAGATCGACAAGCTCGAATCCGATGCCGACCGGGTGATGCGCTCGGCCATGTCGCGGCTGTTCCGCGAAGAGACCGACGTGCGCGAGCTGATCAAGCTGAAGGCCATCTACGAGCACCTGGAGTCCATCTCCGACCGCTGCGAGGACGTGGCCAACATGATCGAAGGCGTGGTGCTCGAGAACTCCTGACGCCGGCTGCCGATGCAATCCATCCAGATCGGCTTCTGGGTCGTGGCCCTGCTGGTGCTGCTGGCACTGGTCTTCGACTTCATGAACGGCTTCCACGACGCGGCGAACTCGATTGCCACCGTCGTCTCCACCGGCGTGCTGAAACCGCACACGGCGGTGGCCTTTGCCGCCTTCTTCAACGTCGCGGCGATCTTCGTCTTTCAACTGAACGTGGCGGCCACGGTCGGCAAGGGCATCGTCGACCCCGGCGTGGTGGACCAGTACGTGGTCTTCGGTGCACTCATCGGCGCCATTGCCTGGAACCTGCTGACCTGGTGGTACGGCATCCCGTCCAGCTCTTCGCATGCGCTGATCGGCGGCATCGTCGGCGCCACCATCGCCAAGGCCGGCACCGGCAACCTGGTGTGGGCCGGCGTGATCAAGACCGTGGCCTTCATCGTCGTCTCGCCGGTGCTGGGCTTCGTGCTCGCCGCACTGATGATGGTGGCGGTGTCGTGGATCTGCCGGCGCAGCTCGCCGCTGCACGTGGACAACTGGTTCCGCCGCCTGCAACTGGTGTCTGCCGGCATGTATTCGCTGGGCCACGGCGGCAACGACGCGCAGAAGACCATCGGCATCATCTGGATGCTGCTGATCGCCTCGGGCTACGCCGCGGCCGCCGACACGATGCCGCCGGCCTGGGTGATCTGGTGCTGCTACCTGGCCATCGGCGCGGGCACGCTGTTCGGCGGCTGGCGCATCGTCAAGACCATGGGGCAGCGCATCACCAAGCTCAAGCCGGTGGGCGGCTTCTGCGCCGAGACCGGCGGTGCGCTGACGCTGTTCGTGGCCACGGCGCTGGGTATTCCGGTGTCGACCACGCACACCATCACCGGCGCCATCGTCGGCGTCGGCGCGGTGCGCAATGCCTCCAAGGTGCGTTGGGGCGTGGCCGGCAACATCGTCTGGGCCTGGGTGCTGACCATTCCCGCCAGCGCCGCCGTCGCGGCGCTTTCGTACTACGTCGGCCGCGCGCTGTTCTGAATGGCGGCAGCTTCCAGCTGCCACTCGAAGAGGTGCTGCATGCCGAAGGCCACCGTGCCCATCAGCGCGCTGGCGCCGAGCAGCAGCGCGACGATCACGCCCAGCACCGGTATCCAGCCGGTGGCTTGCGGCGGCCGGCCCGGGTTGTGACGCGCCGCCCATTTGTCGTCCGGCGTCAGGCCGTAGACGATGGCCGTCAGCATCGCGATCGAGATGGTCAGCCCCAGCACCGGAATCAGCAGCCAGGCCACGCGGTCGTCCTGGCCGAAGGCGCGCATGCGCTGCACGCCGGCCAGGCCGAGCAGCGTGGGCAGCGGATAGAGCCAGCCGGGCAGGTCGCGCCAGCCGTACAGATAGAAGCGGTGCAGCCCCAGCGTGCCGCCGATGACGGCCAGCCAGGTGGCCAGCGACTTCGAGCGCGGCGCCCTCACTGGGGTGCCTCCGTGCGTCGCCCCCCGGTATTCGCCCTTGGG
>CAYUPF010000016.1:17270-21788 GCA_964446545.1 uncultured Rubrivivax sp. | reverse complement strand
GCGGCGCCCTCACTGGGGTGCCTCCGTGCGTCGCCCCCCGGTATTCGCCCTTGGGGCGGCCCGGCGGGGACACTCGGGAACCTTCGGGCTTTGCCCTCCGGTATTCGCCCTTGGGACGGCCCGGCGGGCTCACGCCGCGCCGTCCTGCGCGGTGCTGCGCGCGCCGGCGCCCAGCGCGCGCTGCATCAGCACCACGTCGAGCCAGCGGCCGAACTTCCAGCCCACGGCCCGCAGCACGCCACAAGGCTCGAAGCCCAGCGCGCGATGCACGCCGATCGAGCCGTGGTTGTCGCTGTCGCCGATGACTGCCAGCATCTGGCGCGCGCCGGCCGCCTGGCAGCGTGCCACCAACTCGGCCAGCAGTGCGCGGCCGATGCCGCGTCCCTGGGCATCGGGGTGCAGGTAGACCGAGTCCTCGACGCTGAAGCGGTAGGCCGGGCGCGGCCTGAAATGGTTGGCATAGGCGTAGCCGAGCAATAGGCCGCCCTGCTCGGCCACCAACCAGGGCAGGCCCTTGGCCAGCACGTCGTCGCGGCGGCGCGCCATTTCGGCCATTTCGGGTACCTCGAGCTCGAAGGTGCCGGTGCCATGGGTGACCGCGTGGGCGTAGATGTCGCGCAGGGCTTCGAGGTCGGCCGGCGTGCTGGGGCGCACGAGCAAGGGCAGGGGCGGCATGGGGGCTGACGGCTGTGTTGGCCTTGAGTTTATAATGCGCGGTTTTCGATGTCGGCGGTGCCCTGCGCGGTGCGACAGCCGGCGGCGGCGTATCCGCCGAGTTGGCCGGACCGGGAAGGTCTTCGCGGCGCGGCTTCCGACACTCACTGAAGGACTTTCCTCATGGTCGTCATTCGACTGGCTCGTGGTGGCGCCAAGAAGCGCCCGTTCTACAACATCGTCGTTTCCGACGCGCGCGAGCGCCGCGACGGCCGCTTCATCGAGCGCGTGGGTTTCTACAACCCCATGGCCTCCGGCGGCGAGCAGCCGCTGCGCGTGGCCATCGACCGTGTCAACTACTGGGCCGGCGTGGGCGCCAGGCTGTCGCCCACCGTGACACGGCTGGTCGACCAGGCCAAGACGGCCGCCGCCTGACCGCCAAGCGGGTGGCTGCCGCGTCCGATCCGTCGGCGCCGGACGCCGAGTTTCCCGCCGACGCGATCGAAGTCGCCCGGGTGCTCGACGCCTGGGGCGTCAAGGGCTGGATCCGGGTGCAGCCCTATGCCAAGGACCCGCAGGCGCTGTTCTCGTCGCGCCGCTGGTTTCTGCGCCCGCCCGAAGCGCAAGCCGGGCGGCCCGTACGCGAAGCCGCCGCACCGCTGCCGGCGCTGCTGCGCATCGTCGAAGCGCGTGAGCATGGCGATGGGGTCGTCGCCGCGGTGCGCGAGATCCACGACCGCAATGCCGCCGAAGCGCTGCGCGGCGCGCGCATCTTCGTGCCGCGCAGCAGTTTTCCCACCGCCGGCAATGACGAGTTCTACTGGGTCGATCTGATCGGAGCGCAGGTCTTCAATCGCGACGGCGTGCGGCTCGGCGACGTGACCGGGCTGCTGGACAACGGCGCACAGAGCGTGCTGCAGGTGCGCGACGGCGAAGCACCCGAGCGGCTCATTCCCTTCGTCGCCGCGTTCATCGACCAGGTGGACCTGCCCGGGCGACGCATCCTCGTCGACTGGGGTCTGGATTTCTGATCGGCAGCCGGCGATGCGCTTCGATGTCATCACGCTGTTTCCCGAGCTCTTCGAGGCGCACCTGAAACACGGCATCACGCGCCGCGCCTTCGATAGCGGCGCGGTGCAGCTGAAGCTGTGGCCGCTGCGCGAGCATGCCGACGACGCCTATCGCCGCGTCGACGACCGTCCCTACGGCGGCGGGCCGGGCATGGTGATGCTGGCCGAGCCGCTGCAGCGCGCGCTGGCGGCGGTGCGTGCGCAGCGCACCGAGGCCGACCTGCCGGTGCTGCATTTCAGCCCGGCCGGGCGGCGCCTCGGCCAGGCGCTGGTGCACGAATTCGCCGCCGGGCCCGGTGCGGTGCTGCTGTGCGGCCGCTACGAAGGCGTGGACCAGCGTTTCATCGACGCGCACGTCACGCACGAGCTCAGCCTGGGCGACTTCGTGCTGTCCGGCGGCGAACTGCCGGCGCTGGCGCTGCTGGATGCGGTGGCGCGGCTGATGCCGGGCGTGCTCAGCGAGCCCTCGCACCAGCAGGACAGCTTTTCCGACGGGCTGCTCGAAGGGCCGCAGTACAGCCGCCCCGAGCTGTGGCAGGGGCCCGACGGGCCGGTGCCGGTGCCGCCGGTGCTGCTGTCGGGCCACCATGCCCAGGTGGCGCGCTGGCGGCGCGAACGGTCTCTGGAGCTGACGGCCCGCCGCCGCCCCGACCTGATCGCCGCCGCGCGCTCGGCCGGGCGGCTGGATGCGGCCGACGAGCTCTACCTGCAGTCGCTCGGGCTATAATCAATGGCTTTTCGATCCTCTGCCGAGCGATAAGGCATTGCCCGCCCAGGGCTGCCCATCCCAACAGCACGCCGGCACGATCGCTCAGGAGAACCCGATGGATTTGATCAGCACCCTCGAGCACGAGGAAATCGCGCGCCTGAACAAGAAGATCCCCGCCTTCGCCCCCGGCGACACGGTGATCGTCAGCGTCAACGTGGTCGAAGGCACGCGCAAGCGCGTGCAGGCCTTCGAAGGCGTGGTCATCGCCAAGCGCAACCGCAGCCTGAACAGCAGCTTCATCGTGCGCAAGATCTCCAATGGCGAAGGCGTGGAGCGCACCTTCCAGCTGTACAGCCCGATCATTGCCGGCATCGAGGTCAAGCGCCGTGGCGACGTGCGCCGCGCCAAGCTGTACTTCCTGCGCCAGCGCAGCGGCAAGTCGGCACGCATCAAAGAGAAACTCGCCTGACCTTCGGTCAGCCTGTGGCGGCGCCACAGGTCGCGCGCAGCGCGAAGCGAGTTTTGTCGGCAACGCGGCGCAGCCGCCTGCCGACAAAAGTTGGTTCTCGGCCCGCATGCCCTCCACCCGCCCCCGCATCCTCGACCCGCAAGCGGTACCGGTGATCGGCACCGACGCCCACCTGCCGGCCGTCGACCACTCACGCCTCACGCCCGAGGCGCTGCGCCGGCGTTTCGTGCTGCCGTCCTCGTGGCAGGCCGAGATTCCCGGCGACACCGAGCTGACGGCGCCCGAGCTGATGCCCGCCTCGGTGCTGGTGCCGCTGGTGCAGCGGCCCGAAGGCCTGAGGGTGCTGCTGACGCGCCGCACCGATCACCTGCGCGACCATGCCGGTCAGATCAGCTTTCCCGGCGGCCGCGCCGAGCAGGGCGATGCCGATGCCGCCGCCACCGCGCTGCGCGAGGCCGAGGAAGAGGTCGGCCTGCCGCGCGATGCGGTCGACATCATCGGCGAACTGCCGCACTACACCACCGTGACACGCTACGTGGTCACGCCGGTGGTCGCGCTGGTGCGCCCGCCCTTCACGCTGCAGCTCGACAGCTTCGAGGTGGCCGAGGCCTTCGAGGTGCCGCTGGAGTTTCTGATGACACCGGCCCATCACCAACGCCACGCCTTCGAACTGCAGGGCCAGCAGCGGCAGTTCCTGTCGATGCCCTGGCAGGGTCGGGACGCGCAGGGGGCGCCGCGCAGCTACTTCATCTGGGGCGCGACCGCGGCGATGTTGCGCAACCTGTACGCATTCCTGCGCGCCTGAGCGGCCCGGCGCGGGTGGGCCGGACCCGCTCGCTATCATCGTTGCCGATGAGTTTCTTCGCCGTCCTGATCGCGCTGCTGATCGAACAGCTGAAACCCTTGCCGCGCGACAACTGGGTGCATCACCGGCTGGTGGCCTGGGTCGGCTGGGTGGGGCGCAACTTCGACGCCGGCAAGCCGCGGCATACGTGGGTGGTGTGGTGCGTATCGGTGCTGACGCCGACGCTGCTGGTGGCGCTCGTCTCCCTGGGCATCAGGCACTACAGCCTGCTGCTGGCGGTGGCCTTCGATGTGGTGGTGCTCTACCTGACGCTGGGCTTCCGCCAGTTCAGCCACTACTTCACCGATCTGCGCGAGGCGCTGGACAACGGCGACGACAACGAGGTGCGGCGCCTGCTGGCCGAATGGCTGCACCTGGATACCAGCGAGCTGCCACACACCGAGGTGCTGCGCCATGTGGTCGAACATGCGCTGCTGGCTGCGCACCGGCATGTCTTCGGCGTGTTCTTCTGGTTCATCATCTGCTCGGCGCTGGGCCTGGGCCCGGCCGGCGCGGTGCTGTTCCGCATGGCCGAGTTCGTCAGCCGCTACTGGGCCTATCGGCTGCGCGCGCTGGACGCACCCGACAACGACCGCTTGCTCGAGCTGTCGCGCCATGTCTTCGGTTGGATCGATGCGCTGCCGTCCAGGCTCACCGCCTTCGGCTTCGCCGTGGTCGGCAACTTCGAGGAAGCCATCAACGGCTGGCGTCGCGATGCGCGGCTGTGGCAGCAGGCCAACGAGGGCATCATTCTCGCGGCCGCGGCCGGCGC
>CAYUPF010000016.1:2902-17170 GCA_964446545.1 uncultured Rubrivivax sp. | reverse complement strand
CGTCCAGCCAGTACCACAGCGTGCTGGTCGTCGTGTGGCGGCCCGAGTTCAGCGCCTGCGAGATCTCGCCCACCTGCGCCTGCGCCTGCGGCACCAGCAGGTTGATCAGCGTGCTCTTGCCGGTGCCGCTGGGGCCCAGCACCAGCGTCACCTTGTGCTGCAGCAGCGGCTGCAGCCGCGCCAGCGCGCGCTGCGGGTCGGCCTTCAGCGCGAACTCCAGCACCTGGATGCCCATGTCGCGGTAGGGCTGCAGCCGCTCGCGCGCCGCTGCGGCGCTGGGCTTGTCGATCTTGTTCAGCCCGATGTGTGCGGGGATGCCGGCGCTTTCCGCGGCGATCAAAGCGCGTGTCAGCTGCGATTCGCTGAACACCGGCTCGCCGGCCACCAGCAGCAGGATCTGGTCCAGGTTGGCGGCGAAGGACTTGGTGCGCCAGTCGTCCTGGCGGAACAGCAGGTTGTGGCGCGGCTCGACCGCTTCGATCACGCCTTCGTCGCCGGCGCGCTGCCAGCGCACGCGGTCGCCGACCACCAGATCGGTCTTGCGCCCGCGCAGGTGGCACTGCACGCGCTGCCCGGCGTCGGTCTCGATGAAGGCATGCCGGCCATGCGCGGCCACCACGCGCGCGATCGGCAGGTCCTGATGCCGGCTCAAGGCTTGGGCCGGGCCAGGGCCAGCGCCGCCAGTCGCTCCGACGCCGGCGGGTGCGAGTAGTAGAAGCGCACGTACAGCGGGTCGGGCGTCAGCGTCGCCGCGTTGTCCTCGTGCAGCTTCAGCAGCGCGTTGGCCAGGTCCTGGCCGCTGGCCTGCGCGCAGGCATAGGCATCGGCCTCGAACTCGTGGCGGCGCGAGAAGTGCGCCATCAGCGGCGACACGAAGAAGCCGAAGGGCGGTAGCGCCAGCATAAACAGCAGCAGCGCCAGCGCGTCGTTGGGCGCCAACGCGTTCGGCGTCACACCCAGGCCCAGGTAGAAGGCGTCCTGCGTCGACAACCAGCCCAGCAGCGCCAGCGCCAGCAGGCTGAAGCCGAAGATGCCGGCGATGCGCTTCTGCACATGGCGGTGGCTGAAGTGGCCCAGCTCGTGGGCCAGCACCGCCTCCACCTCGCCGGGCGACAGGCGCTGCAGCAGCGTGTCGAAGAAGACCACGCGCTTGGCCGCGCCCAACCCGGTGAAATAGGCGTTGGCATGCGCCGAACGGCGGCTGCCGTCCATCACGAACAGGCCCTTGGCGGCGAAACCGCAGCGCTGCATCAGCGATTGCACGCGTTCCTTCAACGCCGCATCCGACAGCGGCTCGAACTTGTTGAACAGCGGCGCGATCAGCGTCGGGTACAGCACCAGCAACACCAGGTTGAAGCCCATCCACGCGCCCCAAGCCCACAGCCACCACAGGTGACCCGCGGCGCCCATCAGCCACAGGATCAGCGCCGCCAGCGGCAGGGCGATCAGCGCGCCCACCGCGGTGTTCTTCAGCAGGTCGGCAATGAACAGCCTCGCCGTCATGCGGTTGAAGCCGAAGCGCTGCTCGATGCGGAAGGTGCTGTACAGCTCGAAGGGCAGGTCGAGCGCACCGCCGATCAGCGCAAAGGCGGCCAGCAGCGCCAGCTGGTAGGCCATGTCGCCGAAGCGCGGCTGCACCGTGTCGAGCAGCGCCTGATTCAGCGCGTCCAGGCCGCCGAGCAGCGTCCAGCCCAGCAGCACCAGCGTGCCGAAAGCGGTGGCCAGCAGGCCGAAGCGGCCCTTGGCCAGCGTGTAGTCGGCGCCGCGGCGGTGCGCCTCGGGCGTGACGGTGCCGACGAAGGCGGCCGGCACCCGCTCGCGGTGCGCCGCCACATGCCGCATCTGGCGCGTCGCCAGCCAGAACTTGGTCGCCAGCGACAGCAGCAGCGCCGCGGCGAAGAGCAAGGTGAGGGTGGAGCTTTGCATCGGCTCGCAAGTGTAGGCTTCAGCGAGAATCGGCGTTGCCCCGCACCTGGAAGACACCCTCATGACCGACGCCGTGCTGCCGCCCAACGAGCACAACCTGATCTGGATCGACCTGGAGATGACGGGCCTGTCGCCCACCACCGACCGCATCATCGAGATCGCCGTGGTGATGACCGACGCGCAGATCACGCAACGCATCGAAGGCCCGGTGCTGGCGGTGCACCAGAGCGATGCCGTGCTCGACGCGATGGACGCGTGGAACAAGGGCACGCACGGAAAGAGCGGGCTGATCGACCGCGTCAGGGCCTCGGCGCTGGACGAAGCCGCGGCCCAGGCCCAGGTGATTGCTTTTCTCAAGCGGTACGTGCCCGCAGGCAAGAGCCCCATGTGCGGCAACAGCATCTGCCAGGACCGGCGCTTCCTCGCGAAGGACATGCCCGCGCTGGAAGCCTTCTTCCATTACCGCAACCTCGACGTCAGCACGCTGAAGGAACTGGCGCGGCGCTGGAAGCCGGGCGTGCTGGACGGCTTCAAGAAGGCGCAGGCGCACACCGCACTGGCCGACATCCACGAGTCCATCGACGAACTGCTGCACTACCGCCAGCACTTCCTGAACATCTAGTGAAAACCCGAAGTCGGGTACAATGCGCGCTGGCTTGCAGTTGAAGCCTTCCGTTCATCCCTGTTGACCTTCTTCGTGTCTTTCCCGCAGCACCCCTGCTGCGCGGCTTGGACGTGATAGCTCCCTCTCGGGAGCCCTGGTTGGCGGCGATGCCGTCGCCCTGATCCGTCCACCCTGTCCGCTTCCGGCCGGGAACGTCAATCCTGTTGCGACCTGACCCACGACGACACCTATGGGTGTCGCCGGCGTGCGCGAGCGCGTCGCATAGACGAAAGAAGATCATGAGTTTCGAGAACATGGGCCTGAACGAGGCCATCACCCGCGCCGTGCTCGATGCCGGCTACACCCAGGCCACCGAGGTGCAGCAGCGCGCCATCCCGCAGGCGCTGGCCGGCGCCGACCTGATGGTCTCCGCCAGCACCGGCAGCGGCAAGACCGCGGCCTTCATCCTGCCCGGGCTGCAGCGCGTGCTGGCCGCGCGCGGCGACGACAGCAAGCGCCGCGAGAAGGGCGTGGTGCACGGCCCGCGCATCCTGGTGCTGACGCCGACGCGCGAACTCGCCCTGCAGGTGGCCAAGGCGGCTGTGACCTACGGCCGCCACGTGCCGGGCCTGCACGTGGCCACCGTCGTCGGCGGCGTGCCCTATCCGGCGCAGCTGAAGGCGCTGCGCGGTCCGCTGGACCTGCTGATCGCCACGCCGGGCCGGCTGATCGACCACCTGCAAAGCGGCCGCTGCGTGCTCACCAACCTGGAACTGCTGGTGCTGGACGAAGCCGACCGCATGCTCGACATGGGCTTCATCGACGACATCCACCTGATCGCCGATACCACGCCCAAGGCGCGCCAGACGGTGATGTTCAGCGCCACCTTCGCCGGCAACGTCGGCGCGCTGGCGACGAAGCTGCTGCGCGCGCCGCAGCGCATCGACGTGGCCTCGCATACCGACACGCATGCCGACATCGAGCAGCGGCTGCACTGGGCCGACGACCACGAGCACAAGAACGCGCTGCTCGACCACATCCTCACCGAACGCAGCGTCGAGCAGGCGCTGGTCTTCACCAGCACGCAGCGCGACGCCGACTGGCTGGCCGACCGCCTGGCCGACATGGGCCATGCGGTGGCGTCGCTGCATGGCGGCATGCCGCAGGGCCGGCGCAACCGCGTGCTGCAGGGCCTGCGCTCGCGCCAGCTGAAGGTGCTGGTGGCGACTGACGTGGCGGCGCGCGGCATCGACGTGCCGAGCATCAGCCACGTCATCAACTACGGCCTGCCGATGAAGGCCGAGGACTACGTGCATCGCATCGGCCGCACCGGCCGCGCCGGGCGCTCGGGCTTGGCGGTGACGCTGGCCGAGCGCCGCGACGCCGGCATGATCCACAGCATCCAGCGCTTCACCACGCAGCGCATCCCGCCGGCGACCATCGCCGGTCTGGAGCCGCGCCGGCCCGAGCCCAAGCCGGCGCAACCGGCGCGCTTTGCGCCGTCGCGCGACAACGCACGACGCGCTGGCCCAGGTGCCGGTCGTCCGGCTTTTGGCCATGCCGAGCGCCATGCGCCGTGGGCCAAGCCAGGCGCGCGCAGCGCCAAGCCGCGGCCGGCGCGCTGACTTTCAGCGTTGCGCCACACCAACCAGCGGCCGCCGCGCAACCGGCTCTGCCGGGCCGCTGGCGGCGCTCCCTTGGGGGAGCGCCAAAGGCGCTTCGGGGAGATCAGGTTCCCAGCAGGTCGACCTCGAACACCAGCGTGGCGTTCGGCGGAATCACGCCGCCGGCGCCGCGCACGCCGTAGCCGAGCGCAGGCGGGATCAGCAGCACGCGCGTGCCGCCGATCTTCATGCCTTGCACGCCTTCGTCCCAGCCGCCGATGACCTGGCCCGCGCCGAGGCCGAAGCTGAAGGGCTGGCCGCGGTCCTTGCTGCTGTCGAACTTGCGGCCGCGGCCGTTGGGCGCCGCCGGGTCGTGCAGCCAGCCGGTGTAATGCACGCTGACCTGCTGGCCGGCGCGCGCGGTGTCGCCGTCGCCGGCCACGGTGTCGTCGTACTGCAGGCCGGAAGGGGTGGTGATCATGGAGCGGATCCTGTAGGTTGGAGGGCCGCGCATCATGCCACCCATCGTGCCGCCCAGGCCTGCACGGCCGCGGCCAGCCAGTCGTCGCGCTGCGTGGCTGCCAGCGGCGGCAGCTGCAGCACGCGGGCCGCGGCGCGCAGCGCGGCCAGAGGGTCCTGCAGATCCAGCGCGGTGGCGCCGTTCTGCTTGGACAGCTTGTGGCCGTCCGCGCCCAGCACCAGCGGCAGGTGCAGGTAGCGCGGTGTGGGCAGACCCAGCGCGCGCTGCAGCAGGATCTGGCGCGCGGTGTTGTCGGCCAGGTCCTCGCCGCGCACCACGTCGCTGACCTGCTGCCACGCATCGTCCACCACCACCGCCAGCTGGTAGGCCCACAGGCCGTCGGCGCGCCGCAGCACGAAGTCGCCGACCTCGCGCTCCACGTCCTGCGTCATCGGCCCGAGCCGGCGGTCGACCCAGGCGATGCGCGGCCCGATACCCAGGTGCCGTGTGCGCAGTCGCACAGCTCGCGCCGGCTTGCCGCGCAGTCCATCGCGGCAGGTGCCGGGGTACACCGCCTGCTGGTGCCGCGGCCGCGGCCGGCCGGCCGCGGCCAGCGCGGCATCGATGTCGCTGCGCGTGCAGCCGCAGTCGTAGGCCCAGCCGCTGCTGCGCAATGTGTCCAGCGCCCGGCGGTAGGCTTCGTCGCGTGTCGACTGGTAGAGCGGCGGCTCGTCCGGCAGCAGGCCCAGCGTGGCCAACTGCTTCAGGATGATGCGGTCCACGCCGGGCACGCAGCGCGGTGTGTCCACGTCCTCGATGCGTAGCAGCCAGCGGCCGCCTTGCGCGCGCGCATCCAGCCAGCTGCCCAGCGCTGCCACCAGCGAACCCGCGTGCAGCGGCCCGGTGGGCGAGGGCGCGAAGCGGCCGGTGACCAAGCGTCAATGGCCTGCGCGAGCGTGGCGCTCGAGCAGCGCGCGCCGCGTCGTCGGCACCGCCAACTGCTTCAGCCACCACTGCAGCGCCAGGCCCAGCGATGCACGCTCGCGCCGGCCGCTGCCGCAGCGCCAGGCGTAGCCCATCTTTCCCGCCATGCCGGCGCGTTGCATGCGCTTGCGCAGCAGGCGCCCCGCGGCCAGGTGTTCGCGCACCATCGGCTCGGGCACGAAGCCGCAGCCCAGGCCGCGCAGCAGCGCTTCGATCTTGGCCGCCATGCTCGACACCGTCAGCACGTCCTGGCCGGGCAGCAGGTTCAGCGTCAGCGGCGACATGTGCTGCGCCGAGTCGGCCACCGCCACTGCGCGGTAGCGCAGCACCTCCACGTCGCTGAGCGGCTCGGCGGCGCCGGCCAGTGGATGCTGCGGCGCCATCGCGAAGACGAACTCCAGTTCGCCCAGCGTCTCGATCGCCACGCCCGGCGGTGCGGTATGCATGCCCACGCCGATCGCCAGGTCGGCCTGGCCGTTGACCAGCGCCTCCCAGGTGCCGGCCAGCACCTCGGTGCGCAGCTTCAGCCGCGTGCCCGGGCCGCCGTTGCCCGGCGTGCCGCCGCCCGCCTTGCCTTGCGGGTCGAGCGCGTAGAAGGCCTCGCACAGTTCGAACAGGGTGAGCCGCGAGATCACGTCGTCCACGGCCACGCTGAGCTGCGTCTCCCAGCCGGAGGCGACGCGCTTGACGCGGTTGGCCACCGCCGCGCCTTCGGCGAGCAGGCGGCGGCCTTCGTTCAGCAGTTCTTCGCCGGCGGCGGTGAACCTGGCCTGGCGCGAGCGCCGGTCGAAGAGCAGCACGTCCAGTGCGTCCTCCAGCTGGCGCACGCTGTAGGTCAATGCCGAGGGCACCTTGCCCAGTTCGCGCGCCGCGGCGGCAAAGCTGCCGGTGCGGGCAATGGTGTCGATCATCGACAACGCGTCGGGCGTCAGGGCATGGTGCGTCATGGACATCGTGGGCAGGCTGGGGTCTCGATGCCTTCATCTTATTTGAACGCAGCAGTCAAGCCGCGCCCGATGTCGCCGGCCGTGCCGCGACCTACATTGAGGGCATGTCCTTCAACGCCAAAGGAGACCCGCATGATCACGCTGCGTCCATCCGCCGAACGCGGCTATGCCGACCACGGCTGGCTCAAGAGCTTCCACAGCTTTTCCTTCGCCGACTACCACGACCCGGCTCACATGGGCTTCGGCAACCTGCGCGTCATCAACGAGGACCGCGTCGCGCCGGGCAGCGGCTTCGGCACGCACGGCCACCGCGACATGGAGATCATCAGCTACGTGCTCAGCGGCGAGCTGGCGCACCAGGACAGCATGGGCAACGGCCGCCGTGCCGGCGCGCCCACGGGCGTGATCCGCCCCGGCGATGTGCAGCGCATGAGCGCAGGCCGCGGCGTGATGCACAGCGAGTTCAACCACGCGCCGCAGGACGTGACGCACTTCCTGCAGATCTGGATCGAACCCAGCCATCGCGGCATCGAGCCCGGCTACGAGCAGAAGCATTTCGCCGCCGCCGGCAAGCGCGGCCGGCTGCGCTTGCTGGCCTCGAGCGATGGCCGCGACGGCTCGGTGACGGTGCATGCCGATGCCGCGCTCTACGCCGGTCTGTTCGACGGCGACGAGACGGCGCGCCTGGCGCTGGACCCGAAGCGCCTGGCCTACGTGCACGTGGCGCGCGGCAGCGTGCGCGTCAACGGCGTCGAACTGGCGGTAGGCGACGCGGCGCGGCTGGACGGGGAAACCGGCCTGCAGCTGGACGGCGGGCAGGGCGCGGAGGTGCTGGTCTTCGACCTGGCGCGCTGACGCAGCGCTTGCCCTACAGTGCTGGTCATGGACCGGCTCGCCGAACTGCTGCGCCTGCTGCCGCTGGCCGACTGGACCGGGCTCGCGTTTTTCTTCGTCGCCTGGGTCGGCTATGCGGTATTCGCACAGCGACGCGCGCGTACGCGGCCCTCGTTCCTGGGCAGCTCGAACCGCGTGCGCCGCCAGTGGATGCTGCAGACCACCTACCGCGAGGTGCGCGTGCTCGACGGCGTGGTCGTGCAGCAGATGTCGGGCACGGCCTCGTTCTTCGCCTCGACCACCATCCTCATCATCGGCGCGCTGCTGGCGGTCATCGGCAGCACCGAGAAGGCCAGCGACCTGGTGCGCGAACTGCCCTTCGCGGCGCGCACCTCGCTGCTGGTCTTCGACTTCAAGCTGGTGGTGCTGGCGGCAATCTTCGTCTATGCCTTCTTCCGCTTCACCTGGAGCATCCGCCAGTACAGCACCGGCGTGCTGCTGGTCGCCGCCGCGCCCGAAGCCGTGGCCGTCACCGACGAGGCGCAGCGCCAGGCCTTCGCCGACCGTGCCGGCCGTGTCATGGGCCTGGCGGCCGAATCCTTCAACGACGGGCTGCGCGCGTACTACCTGTCCTTCGCTGCGGTGTCGTGGTTCGTTTCGCCCTGGGCCATGGTGGCGGCCACCGCCGGCGTCATCTGGGTGCTGTACCGGCGCGAGTTCCGCTCCGCGGTGCTGCTGGCGCTGGAGGAGCCTTGATGCCGGCCGGCGCGCCGGCTCAGCTGCGCTCGAACACGGCTGCGATCCCCTGCCCGCCGCCCACGCACATCGTCTCCAGCCCGTAGCGGCCCTTGCGCCGCCGCAGTTCGTGCAGCAGCGTGCTCAGCATGCGCACGCCGGTGGCGCCGATCGGGTGGCCCAGCGAGATGCCCGAGCCGTTGACGTTGAGGCGCTCGGCGTCGTTCCAGCCCCAGCCTTCGAGCACCGCCAGCACCTGGCAGGCGAAGGCCTCGTTCAGTTCCACCAGATCCATCTGGTCGAGCTTCAGCTGAAGCCGCCCGAACAGCTTGCGCACCGCAGGCACCGGGCCGATGCCCATGCGCGCCGGCTCGCAGCCGGCCGCGGCCCAGCCGACGAGCGTGCCCATCGGTTCGAGGCCCAGCGCGGCCAGCCGGTCTTCGGCCACCACCAGGCAGGCGGCCGCGGCATCGTTCTGCTGGCTGGCGTTGCCTGCGGTGACGGTGCCGTCCTTCTTCATCAGCGGCCTGAGCTTGCCCAGCGAGGCCAGGCTGGCATCGGCGCGCACGCCCTCGTCGCGTGAGACGAGCACGGCCTCGCCCTTTTTCTGCGGCACGCTGACCGG
This sequence comes from uncultured Rubrivivax sp., assembly GCA_964446545.1. Taxonomy (GTDB): domain Bacteria; phylum Pseudomonadota; class Gammaproteobacteria; order Burkholderiales; family Burkholderiaceae_C; genus Rubrivivax. The sequence goes on along the minus strand of CAYUPF010000016.1, from coordinate 8,451 downwards.
CACCACCTCGTCGTCGAAGCGGCCCGCGGCCCAGGCCTGCGCTGCGCGCTGGTGGCTGCGCACGGCGTAGGCGTCGGCCGCTTCACGCGTGATGCCGTGGTCGCGCGCCAGGTTCTCGGCCGTCTCGATCATGCCCGAGATGTAGCCGAAACGGCTCTCGGGTTGGCTGCGCTCGCGGCCGCGTTCCAGCCGGTCGTGCAGCCGCACCGAACCCGAACGCGCGCCCCAGCGCATGTCGGTGCTGTAGTACTCGATGTTGCTCATGCTCTCGACACCGCCGGCGATGACGGCATCGGCCGCACCGCTTTGCACCATCATCGCGGCGGTGACGACCGCCTGCAGCCCACCGCCGCAGCGGCGGTCGAGCTGCATGCCGGGCACCTCCACCGGCAGCCCGGCCTGCAGCGCGGCCCAGCGGCCGACGCAGGGCGTCTCGCTGTTGGCATAGGACTGCGCGAACACCACGTCGTCGATGCGCGCGGGGTCGATGCCGCTGCGCTGCACGAGCGCGCGCACGACGGTGGCCGCCAGCTCCTCCACCGGCACGGCGCGCAGGCCGCCGCCGAAGGTGCCGACCGGGGTGCGCAGCGGGCAGACGATGGCAGCTCTTCGCATCGGGGTCTCCTGGGATGGGTGTGATGCCGCATTCTGCGGCCGCGGCCTCAGAGATCGCGCGCCAGGCGTGCGCCGCTGAACTGCCACTGCGCCTCGGGCGGGAAGAAGTTGCGGTAGCTGGTGCGTGCATGGCCGGGCGGCGTGGCGCAGGAGCTGCCACGCAGCACGAACTGGTTGCACATGAACTTGCCGTTGTATTCGCCCACCGCGCCGGCCGCCGGCCGGTAGCCGGGGTAGGGGGCGTAGGCCGACTGCGTCCACTGCCATACGCTGCCGAACATCTGCTGCGGATCTTCCGGCTTACCCTGCGCCGGTGGGCCGGGCTGGCAGATGCCAGGGTCGGCGCCAGCGGGGTCGCCGGCATGCACGCCGAAATGGCGCGCGGCATGCTCCCACTCGGCTTCGGTGGGCAGGCGTGCGCCGGCCCAGCGCGCATAGGCGTCGGCCTCGAAGTAGCTCAGGTGGGCGAGGGTGGCCGCGCCATCGATCGCCTGGCGCCCGTGCAAGCTGAACAGGTCCCGGCCGCCGTCCAGCCAGTACAGCGGCGCCTGGCGCCGGCCGGCCTGCACCCAGTCCCAGCCGAGCGAAAGCCACAGCTGCGGGCGCCGGTAGCCACCATCGGCGATGAAGGCCTGGAAGTCCGCGCAACTCACCGGCCGCGACGCCAGCTCGAAGTCGCGCAGCAGCAGGTCGTGGCACGGGCCTTCGTTGTCGAAGTGGAACTCGCCGTCGAACTCCGCCCCATGACCCAGCGCCACGATACCGGCGGGCACGCCCAGCCACCGCAGCGGTGCGGCGCTCGCCGTGGGCAGCACGGCGCGCGGGCGGTAGGCGGGTAGCGACGGATTGCAGGACAGTGCGTGCAAGATGTCGGTGAGCAGCAGTTCCTGGTGCTGCTGTTCGTGGTTCAGGCCCAGCACCAGCAGTTCGCGCCACGCATCGTCCCGCGAGGCCATCAGCGCCTGCATGCGTTCATCGACCTGGCGGCGCCAGGCCAGCACCTGCTGCAGCGACGGGCGCGACAGCAGGCCGCGCTGCGCGCGCGGGTGCTGCGGCCCCACGCCCTGGTAGTAGCTGTTGAAGAGCACGCGGTAGGCGGCGTCGAAGGGGCGGAAGTCGCGTTCGAAGCGCTCGAGCACGAAGGTCTCGAAGAACCAAGTGGTGTGCGCCAGGTGCCATTTGCTCGGACTGGCATCGGGCATCGACTGCAGCTGGCAGTCTTCTTCCGACAGCGTGTCGATCAGCGCGACGCTGTGCGCGCGCACCGCTGCATAGCTTTCGGCCAGATCGACAACGGCTGGGGTGTGCAGCGGCGTATCCATGATCGTGCCCACTGTAGACCCGTGCGGGACGTCTGTCAGCGGCGTTCCAGGAAGTCTTTCACCTGCATGGCGGTACGCACCGGTTCTTCCTCCTGCGGCACATGGCCCAGTTCACCGAAGACCACCAGCGTGCTGCCGGCAATGTCGTCATGGAAGCGCTGCGCCATCGACAGCGGCAGCAAGCGGTCGCGGCCGCCCCACAGGATCAGCGTCGGCAGCTTCAGTTCGCGGATGCGCGCTGCGTCCTGGCCGCGCCGCAGCTGCCGCAGCCGCTGCACCAGCGCGCGCCGGTTGCCTTCGCGCAGCGTCAGCTCGTAGTAGCGGTCGACGAGTTCGCTCGTGACCTTCGCCGGGTCGGCATAGACCCGGCGCAGGCTGGCCACGATCAGCGGGCGCGGCAGCACCGAGGCGAACAGTCCATCGAGCCATGGAATGCGCGCCACCACCGAGCCGAGCCGCAACCTGCCGTCGGCGACCGCGGGCCCGATGGCATCCACCAGGATCAGCCGCGTCACGCGCTGCGGCGCCATCAGCGCGGTGCGCCAGGCGACTTCGCCGCCGAGCGAGTTGCCGCCGATGGCGAAGCGCTGCACCTTCAGCCGGTCCATCAGCTCGAGCACGAAGCGTGCGTAGCTGTCGCCGCGGTAGTCGCCGCTGATGCTGGGCCCGGTGAGGCCGAAGCCCGGCAGGTCGAAGCTGATGACGCGATGGCGCGTGCTCAGCACCTTGACCCAGCCTTCCCAGGTGTGCAGGCTGGCTGCGGTGCCGTGCACCAGCACCAGCGGCTCGGGGTCGTCGCGCGGGCCGACATCGCGCAGGTGCACCAGCTGGCCCTCGATATCGATGAAGTCCGACGGCGGCGGCGCCCAGCGCGCCACCAGCGCTTCGACCGGCCAGTCGGGCGCGCGCGACAGCCACATCGCGATGGCGCTGAGGAACAACAGCGCACCCAGCAGCTTCAGCGCCAGGGCCTTCATGAGGCGGGGTTCGGCGGTGTCGACAAGCGGCGCATTCTAGGAGCCAGCGCCGCAGCGACGCTGCCTACAATGCCCGCATGGCCTTCGTTCACCTGCGCACGCACAGCGAGTTCTCGGTCGTCGACGGCATGTTGCGCATCGACGCCGCCGCCAGTGCCGCGCGCGACGACGGCCAGGTGGCGCTGGCCATCACCGACCTGAACAACCTGTTCGGCGCGGTGCAGTTCTACCAGGCCTGCCGCGGCCAGGGCATCAAGCCGATCCTCGGCGTGGACCTGTGGATGGAGCCCGAGGGCGGCGACAAGCAGCCCAGCCGGCTGCTGCTGCTGGTGCAGAACATGCAGGGCTACCTGAACCTGTGCGAGCTGCTGGCGCGCGGCTGGACCCTCAACGCGCAGCGCACCCAGGCCTGGATCAAGTGGTCCTGGCTCGACGAGTTGAACGGCGGGCTGATCGCGCTGTCGGGCGCCGACGGCGGCGTGATCGGCATGGCGCTGCTGGCCGGCGACAACGCGCGCGCGCAGGCGCTGGCGCGGCGCCTGGCGCGGTGTTTCGACGGCCGCTTCTACCTGGAGCTGCAGCGCGCCGGCCTGGCCACGAACGAGCTTCACGTGCGGCGCGCGGTGCCGCTGGCGGCGCAGCTGCAGCTGCCGGTGGTGGCCACGCACCCGGTGCAGTTTCTGCAGGCCGAGGACTACGAGGCGCACGAGGCCCGCGTGTGCATCGCCGAGGGCGAGACGCTGGCCAACCCGCGGCGCATCAAGCGCTTCACGGCCGAGCAGTACTTCAAGAGCCAGGCGCAGATCGAGGCGCTGTTTGCCGACGTGCCGTCGGCGCTGGCCAACAGCCTGCGCATCGCGCAGCGCTGCAACCTGCAGCTGACCTTGGGCAAGCCGCAGCTGCCGAACTTTCCCATTCCCGAGGGCATGGCGCTGGAAGACTACTTCCGCAAGCTGTCCTTCGAAGGGCTGGAGCAGCGGCTGCAGATGCTCTACCCGGACGCGGCCGAGCGCGAGCGGCAGCGTCCGCGCTATGCCGAGCGGCTGGAATTCGAGATCGTCACGATCCTGAAGATGGGCTTCCCGGGCTACTTCCTGATCGTCAGCGACTTCATCAAGTGGGCGCTGGCCAACGGCTGCCCGGTGGGGCCGGGGCGCGGCTCCGGCGCAGGCTCGCTGGTGGCCTATGCGTTGTTCATCACCGGGCTGGACCCGCTGCAATACAACCTGCTGTTCGAGCGCTTCCTGAACCCCGAACGCGTGTCGATGCCCGACTTCGACATCGACTTCTGCCAGGCCAACCGCGAGCGCGTCATCGACTACGTCAAGGCCAAGTACGGCCGCGATGCGGTGAGCCAGATCGCCACCTTCGGCACCATGGCCGCCAAGGCCGCGCTGCGCGACGTCGGCCGCGTGCTCGGCATGGGCTACGGCCATGTCGACAGCATCGCCAAGCTGGTGCCGGCACCGCCGGGCAAGCAGGTGACCTTGCAGCGCGTGCCCGACAAGCCCGATCCGGGATTGATCTACGCGCGCAAGGAAGCGCCCGAGCTGGAACAGCGCGAGGCTGCCGAGGAAGAGGTGGCCGAGCTGCTGTCGCTGGCGATGCGCGTCGAGGGCCTGGTGCGCAACGTCGGCATGCATGCCGGCGGCGTGCTGATCGCGCCGGGCAAGATCACCGACTTCTGCCCGCTGTACCAGCAGCCCGGCAGCGCCAGCGCGGTGAGCCAGTATGCGAAGGACGAGGTCGAGGCCATCGGTCTGGTGAAGTTCGACTTCCTGGGCCTGGCGACGCTGACCATCCTGGAGCAGGCCAAGGACTTCATCCGCGCGCGCCGGCCGCAGTACAAGGACTTCGACTACGACAAGCTGCCGCTGGACGACCCGCGGGTCTACAAGCTGTTCTCCGAAGGCAAGACCGAAGCGGTGTTCCAGTTCGAAAGTCGCGGCATGCAGGGCATGCTGCGCGAGGCGCGGCCGACGCGCATCGAGGACCTGTTCGCGCTGAACGCGATGTTCCGGCCCGGGCCAATGGAGAACATCCCGTCCTTCTGCGCGCGCAAGAACGGCAAGGAGACTATCGAATACCCGCACCCGCTGCTGGAGACGGTGCTGGCCGAGACCTACGGCATCTTCGTCTACCAGGAACAGGTGATGCAGGCCGCGCAGATCCTGGGCGGCTATTCGCTGGGCGGCGCCGACCTGCTGCGCCGCGCGATGGGCAAGAAGAAGGCCGAGGAGATGGCCCAGCAGCGCGAGGTCTTCCGCGCCGGCGCGCTGGCCAACGGCATCGGCCAGGCCAAGGCCGACGAGGTCTTCGACCTGATGGAGAAGTTTGCCGGTTATGGCTTCAACAAGAGCCATGCCGCCGCGTACTCGCTGCTGGCCTATCACACCGCCTGGCTGAAGGTGCACTGCGCGTCCGAGTTCTACGCCGCCAACATGACGGTGGAAATGGACGACACCGACAAGCTGAAGATCCTGCTCAACGACGCCAGGCAGTTCGGCGTGAGCTTCGAGCCGCCGGACGTGAACCGCGGTGTCTACCGCTTCGAGCCGGTGGACGACCGCACGGTGCGCTACGGGCTGGGCGCGATCAAGGGCACCGGGCAGTCGGCGATCGAGGCCATCGTCGC
>CAYUPF010000016.1:0-2802 GCA_964446545.1 uncultured Rubrivivax sp. | reverse complement strand
TGGAGAAGACGGCGATCGGCTTCTTCCTGTCGGGCCACCTGTTCGAGCAGAGCGAAGCCGAGGTGCGTCAGTTCTGCCGCACGCGCATCGCCGACCTGGTGGATTCGCGCGAGCCGCAGCTGCTGGCCGGCATCGCCGGCGACATGCGCGTGGTCAACGGCCAGCGCGGCCGCGTCATGATCTTCAAGCTCGACGACCGCAGCGAAGTCATCGAGGCCGTGGCCAACGAGGAGCTGATCGACGCACACCGTGATCTGCTGAAAGAGGACGAGCTGCTGATCGTGCAGGGCCGCATCAAGCTCGACCGTTTCTCCGGTGGCCTGCGCCTGGACGTGGCGCAGGTCTGGGACCTGGCCGGCGCACGTGCGCGTTTCGGCCGCTACCTGGCGGTGGCGGTCAACGGCATCCCCGTGCCGGTGCGCGAGCTGCTGCGCCAATGGCCGGCGCGCAAGCTGCACACCGAGCAGGGCGATCTGGACCAGGGCCTGGGCGTGCGCCTGCAGCTGCAGCGCGCCGAAGCCAGCGCCGATCTGGACCTGGGCGACGAAGCCCGCTTCTGGCCCTGCGACGAGGCGCTGGCGCGCTGGCGCAGCGTGGCCCACGGCGGCCAGGCCAGTATCGTCTACAGCTCCTGAGCCCCGTCGGGGCATGTACGAAACCCCGATCACCGGCCTGGTGCTCAGCGGCGGCGGCGCACGTGCTGCCTACCAGGTGGGTGTGCTGCGCGCCATCGCCCGGCTGCGCCGCGAAACGGCGGCGCCGCAGCGGCGCAGCCCCTTCGGCGTGATCTGCGGCACCTCGGCCGGTGCCATCAATGCTGCGGCGCTGGCCTGCAGCGCCGACCAGTTCGATGCCGGCGTCGACGCCATCGCGCAGGTGTGGCAAGACATCCATGCCGAGCAGGTGTACCGCGCCGATTCGCTGGGCGTGATCCGCAGCGGCGCGCAATGGCTGACGATGCTGTCCATCGGCTGGCTGCTCGCGCGCTGGCGCAAGGCGCGGCCGCGCTCGCTGCTGGACAACGCGCCGCTGGCCGAACTGCTGGCGCAGGCGGTGCCGCTGCAGCGGCTGCCGCGCATGCTGGCCGGCCGCCACCTGCAGGCACTGGCGCTGACGGCGTCGAACTACAGCTCCGGCGAGCATGTCACCTTCTACCAGTCGGCCGCGCCGCTGCCGCCGTGGCTGCGCTCGCAGCGCATCGCCGCGCCGGTCGAGCTGGGCACCGCGCACCTGCTGGCCTCGTCGGCCATTCCCTTCGTCTTCCCGGCGGCCGAACTGGCCATCGGCGGGCAGCTCGAATGGTTCGGCGACGGCTCGATGCGCCAGACCGCGCCGCTGTCGCCGGCCATCCACCTGGGTGCGCAGCGGCTGCTGGTCATCGGTGCCGGGCGCATGCACGAACCGGCCGGTCAGCGTGCGCTGAACACCGGCTACCCCAGCCTGGCGCAGATCGCCGGGCATTCGCTGTCGAGCATCTTCCTCGATGCGCTGACGGCCGACGTGGAGCGGCTTCAGCGCATCAACCGCACGCTGGCGCTGCTCAGCGACGAGGCGCGCGTGGCCACGCCGCTGCGGCCGATCGAGGCGCTGGTGATCGCGCCATCGCAGCGCCTGGACGACATTGCCGCGCGGCATGTGGACGAACTGCCGACGCCCGTGCGCGCCTTGTTGCGCGGGTTGGGCGTCAGCGGCAGCGGACGCAGTGCGCAGGGCGCGGCGCTGGCCAGCTACCTGCTGTTCGAAGCCGGCTACACCCGCGAGCTGATGGCGCTGGGCGAGACGGACGTGGCGGCGCGGCGCGATGAAGTGCTGGGCTTCTTCGGCTGGCCGGCCGCCTGAGGCTTCGTTCAGGGACGCTTCGCGGGCGCGGCGTCCGCTCCCTTGGTTGCCTTGCGCGCCGGCTTGTCGGCGGCGGGGGCCGGCGCGGCACTGTAGGCCATGTCATTGACCGTCAGTCCGGCCTGCGAGAACTTGGCGGCATTGCCCGGGCCGACGCCGCCGACGCGTTCGACCAGGTCGTTCCAGTCCTTGAAGCTGCCGGCCTTGCGCGCGTCGAGGATCTTGCTCGACAGCCCGGGCCCGATGCCCTTGACGGTTTCGAGCTCGGCCTGGTTGGCCTTGTTGACGTCGACGGCGGCCTGTGCGGCAAAGGCGAAGGCGGCGAGGATGAGGGCGGCGAGGATGCGGAACATGGTGGATCTCCTTGGCTGGTTGGGCCCGACGACATGTCGGGTTGAGGGAGATTCTGCGAAGCGCGGCCCTCGCCGTGAATCCGCCAAAGGGCGGTCTCGATGGGGGCCCTCCTTCGGGGGAGGACCTTCAGCGGATCCAGTCCAGCGGGTCCTCGCTGCGCCCGGGCCTGCGCCCCGGCTGCTCGACGAAGAGGCGGTGCCAGATCGCAAACTGCATCAGCCCCCACACCTGCTCGCTGTGGCTGCCCGTGTGCTGCTGTGCCTCGATCAGGCCCTCGACGCCATCGAGCTGGAACCACGCGCGGATGGCCTCGTTGGCCGCGAGCGCCTGGCCCAGTTGCGTCAGGAACTCGCCGCGCAGGATCTGCCGCATCGGCACATGGAAGCCCTTCTTCGACTGCATCAGGTAGGGCCCCGGGATGTGGCGCAGGCCCCAGTGGCGCAGCAAGACCTTGCCCATGCGGCCCTGCACCTTCAGCGCGTCGGGCAGGCTCAGGCCGAACTCGACTATGCGGTGGTCCAGGTAGGGCACGCGCGCCTCCACGCCCCAGGCCGTCAGGCTGCGGTCCACCTTGACCAGCAGGGGTGCGATCAGCGCGTAGTACTGGAT
>CAYUPF010000015.1:15049-35161 GCA_964446545.1 uncultured Rubrivivax sp. | reverse complement strand
CCGAGCACAGCCACTGAACTTCGTGCTCTCAATCGCAATCCGGCATCAGGGCCGCAAGGTGAAGTGAAAGCGCGCGCCGCGTCCGGGTTCGGACTCGGCCCAGATGTCGCCGCCATGGCGGCGCACGATGCGCTTGACCGAGGCCAAGCCGACGCCGGTGCCGGGGAAGTCGTTGGCGCTGTGCAGGCGCTGGAACACGCCGAACAGCCGGTCGGCATTGCGCATGTCGAAGCCGGCGCCGTTGTCGATGACGCTGAACACCTGCCGCCCACCCTGCGTGGCGGCGTTGAACTGCAGCTTCGCCTGCGCATTGCGCGCGCTGTACTTCCAGGCGTTGCCGAGCAGGTTCTCCAGCACCAGGCGCAGCAAGGTCGGGTCGCCGTCGGCGACCATGCCAGGAGCGATCTCCACCTCCACCTGGCGCTCGGGCGCGGCGCGCCGCAGGTCGTCGAGGACGAAGCCGGCCAGCTGCGACAGGTTCACCGGCTGGCGCGCCAGCGGCTGCGCCGACAGGTTGGCCAGCGTGAGCAGCGCGTCGATCATGCTGTTCATGCGCGCCGCCGCGGCCAGCACGCGGTCGAGGTGGTCGTTGCCGATGCGGTCGAGCACGCGGCCGTAGTCCTCCTTGAGGATGCGCGCAAAACCCTCGACCACGCGGATCGGCGCGCGCAGGTCGTGCGTCACGGTGTAGCTGAAGGCCGCCTGCTCGCTGAGCAACTCGGCCGGGTCGCCGCCTTCCAGCACCAGGCGCGGCGCGGTCGCCGCTGGCGCCGTGCCGGCGCGTGCCGTGCCCACGTAGCCCTCGAACTGGCCTTCGGCGTCGAAGCGCGGCACGCCGCGCAGCAGCCAGTCGCCGTCCTGCGGTGCAGCCACCGGCCGCACCGCGACATCGGCCAGCGCCACCATCGATTCGAGCTGCGCGCGCAGGCTGTCGGCGTCGGCGACGAAGCGTTCCCACAGCGGCTGGCCGCCCCAGTCGCCATGGTTCCAGGCCGAGGCCGGCGCGCCGGCCGGCGGCTGCAGCCGCAGCAGGCGGTGGTGGCGGTCGGTCTGCCATTGCCACACGTCGAGCAGCTGGGCCAGCAACTGGCCCTGGGCGCGGCTCTCGCGCAGCGCCTGGCGCTGGCGCTCGCGTTCCCGCCAGCGCCCGGCGCCGAAGCCGGCCAGGGCCACCAGCAACAACGCGAGACTGGCAAAGAGCCACAAGGCGGCGCTGGGCACTTCGTTAGGGCCTGTCAGCGCCATGGGAGGGTTCGCGCCGGCCCGGCCCATCGGGTGATCTCGGCAAACGGCCGCCAGCGGCGTTGCAAATCCTCGCCATAGCCGCGGCTGTGGCTGCGGTTTGCGCCTTGCTGGCAGACCTTTGCTGAGTCACGCGAACCCTCCCATGGCGTTAACAGGCCCTGATCACGGGCATGCGCGGGATTGTAAGTAGCGCCCCGGCTGCGGCTTTGGCGGCGGGCGCGGGCCTCAAGTTCTGCCACCAGGTACCGAAAGCCCGCTAAGCAGGGAGGACGACGGCAAATGCGTGACATTTGCGGCGATGACAGCCGGGCCGCCTCCTTATCATCACCCACATCCATGCTCGCCACGTCCTCCGCTCCCCAGCTCAAGCAGCCGGCGATCCCGCGCATGCTCGACGAAACCTGCCTGCTGCGGCTGCACGAGCTCGACCCGCAGGGCACGAACCGCGTCGTCGAGCGTGTGTTGCGCGCCTTCGAGTCCTCGCTGCAACGGCTGCTGCCGCAGTCGGCGCAGGCGCTGCGCTGCGGCGACCACGAGGCGGTGCGCCATGTGGTACACACGCTGAAGTCGTCGTCGGCCAGTGTCGGCGCGTTGGAGCTGTCCCGTTGCTGCAGCGAGATCGAGAACCGCCTGCGCGCGCGTCAGGTCGAAGGTCTGGCCCAGATGCTGTCGGGGCTGAATGCCGAGGGCGAGCGCGTGCTGGCGGCGGTGCGCGAGCTGCTGCCCCCGTGAGCTGCCGGTCATGACACCCGCCCACGCGCTGGCCGACGACACGCCCGGCAAGCCGCCCGAGGTGCTGCTCGTCGATGACGACGAGGTCAACCTGCTGCTCACGGCGATGGCGCTGCGCGAGCGCGGCTTCGCCATCACCGAATCCGGCGGCGGCGAACATGCGCTGCAGCTGCTGACCGACTGGGCGCCGGACGTCATCGTGCTCGACGCGATGATGCCCGGCCTGGACGGCTTTGCCACTTGTCGGCGGCTGCGCGCCATGCCCGGCTACGAGAACGTGCCGGTGCTGATGCTCACCGGGCTGGACGACGACGCCTCGATCACGCGCGCCTATCAGGCCGGTGCCACCGACTTTTTCGTCAAGGCCAACCAGTGGAGCCTGCTCGCCGGGCGGCTGCAGTACCTGCTGCGCGCCTCGCGCACGCGCATCGAGCTCGAACGCAGCCAGGCCAAGCTGGCGCGCGCGCAGGATCTGGCGCGCATGGGCAGCTTCGACTGGCGCCGCGCCGGGCCCAGCGGCAGCGGCGGCGCGCTGGCGCTGTCGGCACAGGGCCTGCGCGTGCTCGGCTGCGGCCCGGGCGACAACCTTGGCCTGCGCGCCATCCTGCGCCTGGTGCAACGCAGCGAGCGCCGCTCGGTGCTGCGCCTGCTGCAAAGCGTGGTGCTGCACAGCTCGGTGCTGGCCACCGACGTGCCGGTGTCGCTGCACGACGGGCGCCAGCGCATCATCCATGTCGAGGCCGAGCCCGAGTTCAACGAACACGGCCACAGCGTTGGCTACACCGGCATCGTGCAGGACGTGACCGACCGCCGCGTCGCCGAGGACCGCATCCGCCATCTGGCGAATTTCGACTCGCTCACCGGCCTGCCCAACCGCCGCCAGCTGGTGTGGCGCATGGAGCGCGCGATCGAACACGCGCGCCGGCTGGGCCACCCCTGCGCCTTCCTGATGATCGACCTGGATCGCTTCAAGATCATCAACGACACGCTCGGCCATGCCGCCGGCGACGAGTTGCTGATGGAAGTGGCGCAGCGCCTGCGCGCCTGCGTGCGCCACAGCGAGCAGGTGATGGAAGGCGCGCTCGAGGCCGTCGGCTCGCGCGCGCACCGCACGCTCGAGGCCGTGGGCCGCCTGGGCGGCGACGAGTTCATCGCATTGCTGCCCGAAATCGGCGACGAGCGCGACGCGCAGCGTGTGGCCGACCGCATCCTCGAGGTGATGCGTGACCCGGTGCTGGTCGGCGGGCAGGAGTGTTTTGTCACCGCCAGCGTGGGCATCGCCATCTTCCCGCGCGACGGCAGCACGGTGGCCGACCTGATGCGCAACTCCGACGTCGCGATGTTCTCGGTCAAGTCGCAGGGCAAGGACGCGTCGGCCATCTACAGCCCGCAGCTGGCCGGCCGTGGGCGCGAAAAACTCGAGCTGGAAAGTGCGCTGCACAAGGCCATCGAACGCGACGAACTGGTGCTGCACTACCAGCCCAAGGTCGACGTGCGCTCGGCGCGCATGGTCGGCGCCGAGGCACTGATGCGCTGGCAGCGCGGCGACACACTGGTGCCGCCGGGCGACTTCATCCCGCTGGCCGAGGAATCGGGGCTGATCCTGCCGCTGTCCGAATGGGCGCTACGCGAGGCGGCGCGCCAGGCGCGCATCTGGCAGAACAGCTTCGGCTTCGCCGATGCGATCGCCGTCAACCTGCCCAGCCGCGTCTTCGAGCGCACGCAGCTGGTCGAGCAGCTGCATCAGAACGCACTGGCCTACGGCATCCCGCACCGCATGGTGCAGCTGGAGATCACCGAGACCGGGCTGATGAAGGAGCTGCAAAGCGTCATCCCGGCGCTGCACCAGCTGAAGGACATCAACGTCGAGGTGGCGATCGACGACTTCGGCACCGGCTACTCGTCGCTGGCCTACCTGACGACGCTGCCGATCGCCGAGCTGAAGATCGACCGCAGCTTCGTGCGCGACCTGGGCGTCACGCCGCAGAGTTCGGGCATCGTCACCGCCATCATCGCGGTGGCGCGCTCGCTGAACCTGCGCGTCATCGGCGAGGGCGTGGAAAGCCTGCGCCAGATGGAGGTGCTGCACCGCCTGGGCTGCAGCCTGATGCAGGGCTTCCTGTTCAGCCGGCCGATCCCGCCGGACGACCTGGAGCGCTGGTTGCAGCAGACGGTGCTGCCGCGCCGCGCGCCGTGGATCGGCCAGGCCGGTGAGCTCGAGCTGCCGGCGCCGCGCGTCGCCGGCGGCCGCTCATTCTGAGGACGCCCCCCCATGGACATGTCACACGGGGCTTCGCAGCTGGCCGCGACGACCCTGTCGCCGGTGCAGGTGGCCAAGGCCGCGCTGCGCCGGCTGGCGCTGGACAAGATCGAGCCCACGCCAGAGAACTATGCGCGCGCCTATGCCGCCGAAGGCGGCCAGGCGAGCACGGCGCTACCCGAGGCGGCGCGCCCAATGCTGCAGCGTCTGGCGGCTTCGCTGGTGGCCGAAGGCAGCAGCAGCGGCGAGGACATGGTGCGTGCGTTGATGGTCGGCCACTGGGACGAGGCCGCAGACATTCTCGGCAATGCCGCGGCGCAGGCGCAGGGGCAGGGCCAGGACTGGGCCGATCTGCTGCAGCGGCTGGCACTGGGCCTGGAGCGCGGCAGCAAGCTGTGGACCGCGGCGCGCAAGAAGGACAGCCTGATGCGCGTGCTCGGCGGCAGCCGCAGCGACGCGCGGCGCCTGCGCGAGCGCATGCGGCACCTGCTGGCGGCCTGGGAATCGGAGACCGAAGCTTCGGGCGTGGACACCGCCTCCGGCGGGTTCGACGAAGCGCCGGTACATGCCGCGCCGGCCGCGGTGGCCAACGCTGAAGCGTCGCCGGATTGGGTCACGCTGGTGCAGAACCTGGAGGGCACGGTGCGTGCCGCGCTGCCCGATGGCGAGGTGCGTGCCGACGAACTGTCGCGCGCGCTGCTGCAGCTGTCGCAGCAGGTGGCCGAGATCGGTGCCACGCCGCAACTGGTGCGCCATGCCGATGACCTGTGCCAGCGTGCGCGCCGCCTGCTGGCACACCGCCAGCACCTGCTCGACGAGCTGGGCAAGCTGTGCGTCGAGCTGACGCAGGGCCTGACCGAACTGGCCGAGGACGACAGCTGGGCGCGCGGCCAGTGCGAGCTGCTGCAGGCGCGGCTCGCCGAAGGCCTGAACGTGCGCAGCGTGCGCGCCGCCAGCGATCTGCTGGCCAACGCGCGCAAGCGCCAGGGCGTGCTGCGCAGCGAGCGCAACCAGGCGCGCGATGCGCTGAAGGAACTGATCCAGGGCATGCTCACCGAGCTGGGCGAGTTCAGCGAACACACCGGCCGCTTCCATGCCAACGTCGGGCGCCATGCCGAGGCCATCGCCAAGGCCGATTCGCTGGGCAGCCTGGCCGACGTGGTGCGCGAGATGCTGCACGACAGCTCCGAAGTGCAGGCGCTGGTCAGCCAGACGCAGAGCCGGCTGCAGGCCGAGCAGTCGCGCGCCGGCGAGATGCAGCTGCGCGTGCGCGAGCTCGAAGGCGAGCTGCGCCGGCTGTCCGACGAGGTCTCCACCGATGCGCTGACGCAGGTCGCCAACCGCCGCGGCCTGGCGCAGGCCTTCGATGTCGAGCGTGCGCGCATGAACCGCTCGCGCAACGACAAGGTCGACTGTTCGCTGGCCGTGGGGCTGATCGACATCGACAACTTCAAGAAACTCAACGACACGCTCGGCCATGCCGCCGGCGACGTGGCGTTGCAGAAGCTGGCGGCCCAGGTGCGCGAGCAGCTGCGCCCGGGCGACACGGTGGCACGCTTCGGCGGCGAGGAGTTCGTCGTGCTGCTGCCCGACACCGACCCGGCCGAGGCGCAGAAGGTGCTGACGCGGCTGCAGCGCCAGCTGACCGCCAGCCTGTTCATGCACGACGACAAGGAAGTCTTCGTCACCTTCTCCGCCGGCGTGACCGCGCTGCGCGAGGCCGAGCCGCTGGAGCTGGCGCTGGAGCGTGCCGACGAGGCGCTCTACGAAGCCAAGCGCACCGGCAAGAACCGCACCTGCATCGGTTAGCCGAAGCAGCTTCGCGTTCCGTTCGAAACTCGGTACGGGCCGCTCCTGCGCTAAGCGGCGCTCTGGTCGCTATGCGGTCGACCGTCTGCGGTCGGCATGAACTCACCGATCCGTTCAGCCAGGCTGCGGCGACTGCGCCACTGCTTCTACACTTGCGGCCGGCACATTGAACTGGAGACGACGATGACAAGGAAGCACAAAGCGGCGGCCAAGGGCGAGCCGCAGGCCGCCGAGCCGGGCGCCCCGGCCAAGTTGTCCACCAAGGACTACGAGCGTGAGCTGAAGAAGCTGCATGTCGAACTGGTGAAACTGCAGCAATGGGTGGTGCACAAGGGGCTGAAGGTGTGCATCGTCTTCGAGGGCCGCGACGGCGCCGGCAAGGGCGGCACCATCAAGGCGCTGACCGAGCGTGTCAGCCCGCGCGTCTTTCGCGTCGTGGCGCTGCCCGCGCCGACCGAGCGCCAGAAGAGCCAGATGTACCTGCAGCGTTACGTGGCGCATCTGCCGGCCGCGGGCGAGGTGGTGATCTTCGATCGCAGCTGGTACAACCGCGCCGGTGTCGAGCGCGTGATGGGCTTCTGCTCCGCGGCCGAGTCGAAGAAGTTCCTGCAGGGGGTGCCACTGGTCGAACGCGCGATGATCGACTCCGGCATCATCCTGCTGAAGTTCTGGCTCGAGGTCAGCCCCGAGGAGCAGGAGCGGCGGCTGCGCGACCGCGTCGACGACGGCCGCAAGATCTGGAAGCTGTCACCGATGGACCTGAAGTCCTTCGACAAGTGGGACGCCTATACCGAGGCGCGCGACGACATGTTCGCAGCCACCGATTCGTCCTGGGCGCCGTGGCACGTGGCGCGCTCCGAGGACAAGAAGCGCGTGCGCCTCAACGTCATCAACCATCTGCTGGCGCACCTGCCCTACCAGGAGCTGCCGGCGCAGAAGGTGGTGTTCCCGAAGCGCAAGATCGGCCGCTACACGTCGGTGGACTACCCGTTTCGCTACGTAACCGAGCGCTATTGAGCGCGCACCGCAACGCCATCACCACAGGGAGAGCGACCATGGCCGATCAACCCGCCTACCACACGCAGCGCTGGACCAAGCACTTCGAAGGCATCGACAACGAGATCGCGCAGCTGGCCAAGGTCTGCCAGGTGCCGTTGCTCGACCCCGGCGTGATCGAGCGTGTGCTGCACAAGGACACGCTGGTCTGCGGCCACCAGAACCCGCGCGCCTTCGACAAGCTACGCCAGCTGTTGATGATGCATTACTCGGTGCGCGACAAGGCGCTGGTGGCCATCGGCGAACCAGAGACGATGGCCATCATCGGTGACATCGTCGAGCGGCTGCGCCAGCGCTTTGGCGACGGCCTGGGCACGCCGCGGCCGGGCTGAGCCGCCGGCTGCAGGCGTGCGCCCGATCAAGAGCGGCGCGGCCGGCGTCGGCTAAGCTGCCGCGTCCGAAGCTCCTGCCGAAGCCTGCATGCCTGAAACCGCCGCGCGCAAGTGGCTGCGCCGTGCCCTGATCACGCTGTTGCTGACGGCGCTTGCTGCCGCGCTGCTGTGGTGGCTGGGCCGGCCCAAGCCCGTGCCCGTGCTGAGCGAAACGGTATCGCGCGGCACCGTCGAGGCCACCGTCGCCAACACGCGTGCCGGCACGGTCGAGGCCTGCCAGCGCACGCGGCTGTCGACCATCGCCGGCGGGCGCATCGAGGTGCTGGCGGTGAAGGAAGGCGACCGGGTGCGCAAGGGCCAGCTGCTGATGCGGCTGTGGAGCGACGACCAGCAGGCCGAGCAGGCCTATGCGCGCGCCCAGCTCGACACCACGCGCAAGCGCGTCGCCGAGGCCTGCACGATGGCCGATCTGGCGCAACGCGAACTGCAGCGCCAGCAGCAGCTGTTCCAGCAGGGCTTCATCTCCGAAGGCGGGCTGGACACCGTGCGCGCGCAGGCCGACGCGCGCAGCGCGGCCTGCGCCACCGCCCGCGCCGACGTGGCGCAGGCGCAGGCGCGCGTCGCCGTGGTCGGCACCGCGCGCCAGCGCAACGTGCTGGTCGCGCCCTTCGACGGCACGGTGGCAAAGATCGTCGGCGAGGTCGGCGAGTATTCGACGCCGTCGCCGCCGGGCGTGCCGATGCCGCCGGCCATCGACCTGATCGACGATTCCTGCCTGTACGTCAACGCGCCGATGGACGAGGTGGACGCGCCGAAGATCGCCGTCGGCCAGGCGGTGCGCATCACGCTCGACGCCCTGCCCGGCAGGGCGTTTGCCGGCAAGGTGCGCCGCGTCGCGTCCTACGTCACGGCGGTGGAGAAGCAGGCGCGTACTGTCGAGATCGAGGTCGATTTCGACGACCCGCGCGCTGCCGGACGCCTGCTCGTCGGCTACAGCGCCGACGTCGAGGTGATCCTGGACGTGCGCCAGGATGTGCTGCGCGTGCCCACCGCCGCGCTGCTGCAGGGCGCGCGCGTGCTGCTGCTGCAGGACGGGCGCCTGGCCGAGCGTGCGGTGGGCACCGGCCTGGCGAACTGGGAGCACACCGAGATCACGCAGGGCCTGCAGGGCGGCGAGCGCATCGTCACCTCGCTCGATCGCGCCGGCGTGCAGGCCGGCGTCGCCGCGGCCGAAGACGCCACGCCGCCGAAGTAGGCATGGCGGCGCAGATCGAGCTCGCCGGCATCGAGCGTGTGTTCCACCTCGGCGACAGCGTGGTGCATGCGCTGGCCGGTGTGGACCTGCGCATCGAGGCCGGCGAGTACATCTCGGTGATGGGGCCGTCGGGTTCGGGCAAGTCGACCTTGCTCAACGTGCTGGGCCTGCTCGACCGGCCCGATGCCGGCCACTATGTGCTGGAAGGCCGCGACGTCACCACGCTGTCGGCCGACGAGCAGGCACAGGTGCGCAGCCGGCGCATCGGCTTCGTGTTCCAGAGCTTCCACCTGGTGCCGCGGCTGACGGCCGCCGAGAACATCGCGCTGCCGATGGTGCTGGCCGGGCTGCCGCCGCGCGTGCGCGATGCGCGCGTGCGCCAGGCGCTGGACGGCTTCGGCCTGGCCGAGCGCGCCGACCATCGGCCCGACCAGCTGTCCGGCGGCCAGCGCCAGCGCGTGGCCATCGCGCGCGCCACCGTCATGCGCCCGGCGCTGCTGCTGGCCGACGAGCCCACCGGCAACCTCGACCGTGCTTCCGGCGGCGAGGTGGTGCGCCTGCTGGAGCAGCTCAATGCCGATGGCGTGACCCTGCTGGTGGTGACGCACGACCCGGCGCTGGGCGCGCGCGCGCGCCGCTGCCTGCGCATGGAGGACGGCGCGATCCGGCGCGACGAGCGCCAGCACGCCACAAGCCATGCGCACGGCTGACCTGCTGGCCTTCGCCGTCGGTGCCGCGCGCGGCAACCGCGTGCGCACCGTGCTGCTGATGCTGGCGATGGCCATCGGCGTGGCCGCGGTGGTCACGTTGACGGCGCTGGGCGACGGCGCGCGCCGCTACGTGGTGCGCGAGTTCAGCGCCATCGGCAGCAACCTGGTGATCGTGCTGCCCGGCCGCACCGAGACCGGCGGCATCAACCCCGGCAGCTTCGTCAGCAGCACGCCGCGCGACCTGACGGTCGACGACGCGCAGGCGCTGCTGCGCGCGCCGGCGGTGCTGCGCGTCGCGCCGCTGACCATGGGCACGGCCGAGCTGTCGGTGGGCGGGCGGCTGCGCGAGGGCATGGTCGTCGGCGCGACCGCCGAGTTCATCGAGGTGCGCCAGTTGCGCATGGCGCAGGGCCAGTTCCTGCCGCGCGAGGACTGGAACCGCGGCTCGATGGTCATGGTCATCGGCGCGACGCTGCGCAGCGAGCTGTTCGGCAACGAAGCGGCGCTGGGCCGCTTCGTGCGCGTCGGCGACCGGCGCCTGCGCGTCATCGGCGTGCTCGCGCCCACCGGCAGCGGGCTGGGCATGAACAGCGACGAGCTGGCCATCGTGCCGGTGTCGCTGGCGCAGGCGATGTTCAACACCGACACGCTGTTCCGCATCTTCGTCGAGGCGCGCAGCCGCGAGGCCATCGAGCCGGCCAAGCGCCAGGTGGCGCAGATCATCCAGCAGCGCCACGACGGTGAGCAGGACGTCACCGTGATCACGCAGGACGCGATGCTCGCCACCTTCGACAAGCTCATCGGCACCTTGACGCTGGGCGTCGCCGGCATTGCCGCGATCAGCCTGGCGGTGGCCGGCATCCTGGTGATGAACGTGATGCTGGTGTCGGTGGCGCAGCGGCGCAGCGAGATCGGCCTGCTCAAGGCGCTGGGCGCCAGCGGCGGCACCATCCGGCTGGCCTTCCTGGTCGAGGCCGCGCTGCTGTCGGCTGCGGGCGCGCTGCTCGGCTATGCGCTGGGGCTGGCGGGCGCGGCCGGGATCCGCTGGCTGTACCCGCTGTTCCCCGCGTATCCGCCCGACTGGGCCGTGCTCGCCGGCCTGGGTACGGCGCTGTGCACCGGCCTGCTGTTCGGCGTGCTGCCGGCGCGCAGCGCCGCGCGGCTGGACCCGGTGACGGCGCTGGCGAAGCGATGAACACGCGATGATCGCCGCCGACGCGCTGCGCTTCGCCTGGCGCTCGATAGCCGCGCAGCGCACGCGCAGCCTGCTCACCCTGGCGGGCATCGCAGTGGGCATCGCCGCAGTGATCTTGCTGACCTCGATCGGCGAGGGCGTGCACCGCTTCGTGCTCGGCGAGTTCTCGCAGTTCGGTACCAACGTCGTCGGCATCTCGCCCGGGCGCACGGCCGCGCGCGGCGGCGCGCCCAGCGGGCTGCCGACCTCGGTGCGGCCGCTGACCCTGGAAGACGCGCAGGCGCTGCAGCACGTGCCGGGCGTCATCGGCGTCGTGCCCATCGCCTGGGGCAATGCCGAGGCGCAGGCGCGCGGCCGCGTGCGCCGCACCACGGTCTACGGCGTGTCGTCGGCGGCGCTGCCGGTGTTCAACATGCACGTCGCGGTCGGCCAGTTCCTGCCCGGCGAAGGCGCGCAGCAGGCGCGCGGCTTCGCCGTGCTCGGCGCCAAGCTGAAGCACGAGCTGTTCGGCACCGGCAACGCACTCGGCGAGCGGCTGCGCATCGGCGGGCAGAGCTTTCGCGTCATCGGCGTGCTCGCGCCGAAGGGCCAGTTCCTCGGCATCGACCTGGACGACACCGCCTTCGTGCCGGCGGCGCGCGCGATGGAGCTGTTCAACAGCGAGGGCCTGACCGAGATCAACCTGTCCTATGCCGAAGGCGCGTCGGCCAAGGCGGTGGCTGCCGCCGCCGAGGCCGTGCTCAAGGCGCGCCACGGCCGCGCCGACTTCACCGTCACCACGCAGGAGGAGATGCTGAGCACGCTGTCCAACATCCTCGACGTGCTGACCATGGCAGTGGCGGCGCTGGGCAGCATCTCGCTGCTGGTGGGCGCGGTGGGCATCGTCACCATCATGACCATCGCGGTGGCCGAGCGCACGCACGAGATCGGCCTGCTGCTGGCGCTGGGCAGCCGGCGCGGCACGATCCTGCGGCTGTTCCTGGGCGAGGCGGTGGTGCTGGCCGTGCTGGGCAGCCTGCTCGGCGTGGCCGTCGGCTTCGGCCTGGCGCAACTGATCCGCCTGCTGCTGCCGGCGCTGCCGGTGGCCACGCCGCTGCTCTTCGTGCTGCTGGCGGTGGCCAGCAGCGCCGTCATCGGCCTGGTGGCCGGCGTGCTGCCGGCGCGGCGTGCGGCGCGGCTCGATCCGGTGGAGGCATTGCGTTCCGAGTGAAGTGCCCACCATGGCACTTCGCTTCTAGGGATTGTGGTGAACCGGTCCCGTCGTCGAAAACACGATCGGGAACATCTGCTAACAACCGTTGGGGGAGACCGATGAACCGGTGGCTGCCATCACTGGTGCAAGGCCGGGTGCGTCGCGTGCTGGCGTCGTTCGGTGCGCTCGGCATGCTCGGCGCGGCAGCGCCCGTCGACGCCGCGCCGCTGCCCGAGCGCAGCGCGCTCGAAGGCCGGGTCGCCGACATGCGCCGCCACCTCAACGGCCCGGCCGCGCATGATGCCGCGGCGCCCACGCTGATCGCCCAGGCCGGCCGGTGGAACAACTGGCCGAACTGGAGCAACTGGGCCAACTGGCGCAATGGCTGAGACCGCGATACGCTGGTTCAGGCGCCGCCTCGACATCAGCCCAGCACCGAGCACGCGGTTGCTGATCCTGCAGCCCACACCTTTCTGCAACCTCGATTGCGACTACTGCTACCTGCCTGAGCGCGACAACCGCTCGCGCATGGCCCTGCGCACCGTGCAGCAGGCGGCGCAGCGGCTGCTCGACGACGGCCTGGCCGGCGAGCAGCTGACCGTCGTCTGGCACGCCGGCGAACCGCTGGCCATGCCGGTCGAGTTCTACCGTCAGGCCTTCGAGATCATCGAGCAGGTGCTCGGCCGGGCCTCGCGGGTGACCCACGCGATGCAGACCAACGCCACGCTGATCGATGCGCGCTGGTGCCGCTTGTTCAAGCAGCACGCGGTGCGCGTGGGTGTCAGCGTCGACGGGCCGGCCGAGCTGCACGACCGGCACCGCCGCACGCGCGGCGGCAAGGGCAGCCATGCGCGTGTCATGCAGGGCCTGCAGCAGCTGCGCGAGCACGGCATTGCCTTCCATGCGATTGCGGTGGTGACGCGGCACAGCCTGGCGCATGCCGATGCCTTCTTCGACTTCTTCCTGGCCCACGGCATCCACGACGTAGGCTGCAACTTCGACGAGGCCGAAGGCGGCCACCTGCGTTCGAGCCTGGACGGCAGCGAGCCGGCGCATGCCGCCTTCCTCGACCGCTTGCTGCAGCGCTCGATCGAGCACCAAGGTCGGGTGGTGGTGCGCGAACTGGCCAGTGCCTGGCAACTGGTGGCTGCGCCCTTGCCGACCTATGCCTGGCACGGCCATCAGTGGCCGGACAACGCGCAGGTGATGCCGCTGGCGCTGATCTCGGTGGCCTGGAACGGCGACTTCGGCACCTTCTCGCCCGAGCTGCTGGGCCAGCACTCGGCCGAGTTCGGCGATTTCGTGCTCGGCAACGTGGCCGACAGCGGTTACGTGGCGGCACTGCAGTCGCCGCTGATGCAGCGGCTGTGGCCGGCGGTGGCCGCGGGCATCGAGGCCTGCGAGCGCCAATGCGCGTACTTCGCCTATTGCGGCGGCGGCGCGCCGGCCAACAAGTGGTTCGAGAACGCCGACCTGGCGAGCACGCAGACGCTGTACTGCCGCAGCATGCTGCAGCGGCCCTTCGACGCAGTGCTCGGCCGCCTCGAACGCGAGCGCCTCGAGTCCCAAACGGAGATGGCATGAAGTCCTTGAACGAGTGCAGATACAGCGCCTTCGTCAGCTATGCGCATGCCGACGACCAGGCCACCGACGGCTGGATCAGCCAGTTCAGTGAACTGCTGAGGATGCGCTTGCAGAACCGCCTGGGCCGCATCGGTGTGAAGCAGCTGCAGGACATGCATCTGAGCGGCCGCAACGGGCCGGTCATGGGCTCGCTGCCGGATGCGCTGCTGCGCAATGTCGCCGACTCCTACGCGATGATCATCGTCGTCTTCAATGCCTACACCAAGTCCGACTGGTGCTTGCAGGAGCTCGAGTACTTCCGCAAGAGCTTCGGTGCCGACGGCCTGCAGCGACGCCTGTACGTGGTGGCGTTGTCCAAGAGCGCGATGGACGAGATCGTCGCGCGGCCCGACTGGGCCCGGCTGACGCTGCCCAACCAGCTTTGGATCCCGTTCTACCGCGACCAGCACATCGACGAGCCGGCGCGCGTGCGCCTGGACCACGGCGGCCTGTCACAGCGCTTCGACGGCCAGCTGATCAAGCTGCTCGATGCCTTCGAGGCTGCCGTCAAGCAGGATCTGCGGCAGCCGCCGCGGCGCGAGCCGCCGCCACCCGCGGGCGCGCTGCTGTTCGGTGTGCCGCCCCCCGAGCTGGCCCAGGCCAGCGCGGCGCTGGCCAGGCAGCTGCGCGAGCGCGGCGTGGCGGTCGAGGAACTCGGCGCCGAATCGCTGGACGGCGACTTCGACGAGTTCGACCGCGCGAGCACGCTGGTTCTGCCCTTCGGCCGCGCCGGCCAGCACCTCAAGCCCTTCAGGTTCTCGCCCGGCGGGCACCTCGTGGCCCAGCGCGACGCCTGGCTCGACAAGGGCGGCGCGGCCGACGCGCTGATCTGGCTGGATCTGCGCGAGGTCGCCGTCGACGCGCCGCCGGGCAAAGGCCATGCCGAACTGGTGGCCGCGATCGAGGCGCAGGCGCTGCTGCCTGCGGCGCTGCTCGAGCGCTTCGCGCCGAAGGGACCGGAGGACGAGAAGCCGCTGCAGCCAGCCGGCGAGCGCGTCAACATCTACATCGAGAGCAACCAGCACGACACCGATCTGTGGCAGGACCTGGGCGAGCGCATCAAGTGCAAATGGGACGATCTGCTGCAAAAGGCCGGCTCGCCGCCGGTGCCGCCGCTGTCGCTGGAAGCGCTGGGGCTGCCCTTGCAGAAAATCGACGAGGAGCGTCTCGACGACGCCGACGGCGTGGTGCTGCTGTGGGGCCAGAAGCCCGAGGTCTCGCTGCGCGCGCAGATCAAGAAGGTCGAGGGCAAATGGCCGCGCGATCCGCCGCCGCGCATCGTCGCCTACCTGATGCCGCAGCAGCCCGACCCCGGCGCCAAGATCGAAGCGCGGCTGTGGAGCGTGCTGCGCTTCCAGGACGCCGACTCGCCGCGCATCGACATCTATCCGTCCGAGGCCGACCGGCTGCATCGCTTTCTGAACCAGATCCTGGAGCGCCGCATGAAGCGGGTGCCGTCGCGTCGCAGCGCGACGGCGGCGGCCACGGCATGAGCGAAGCCGATGCAGGCCGCATGCCGGCCGAGCCCTATCCCGGGCTGCGGCCCTTCCTGGACAACGAGGAGATCCTGCTCTTCGGCCGCGAGCGGCAGGTGCGCGAGGTCATCGAGCGGTTGCGGCAGACGCAGTTCGTCGCCGTCATCGGCGGCTCGGGCTCGGGCAAGTCCTCGCTGATCCTGGCCGGCGTGATGCCCGAGCTGCGCAGCTTCGGCATCCCCGGCGCCGGCGACTACTGGGTGCCGATGGTCTGCACCCCGGGCACCAATGCGTCGTTGGCCGACCAGGCGCAGCGGCTGAACACGCCGATCACGCGGCTGGCGCGCAAGTTCGCGGCGCTGTTGCGCTCGCGCGGTTCGCCCGAGCAGGACGCGGCGCGCCTGGAGGAGATCGCCGCGCGCTTGCGCGAGGAGCTCGGCTTTGCCAACCTGGTCGAGTTGTACACCGACGAGCTGGCGGTGCCGTCGGGGCCGCAGCCGCAGGATGCGCGCTTCCTCTTCGTCATCGACCAGTTCGAGGAACTGTTCCACCCGACCACGCGCCATGTCGACGACGCGCGGCTGCTGGTCGAGCGCGTCATCGACCACTTCTTCAGCCCGCATCCGCGCTGCTACGTGGTGCTGACGATGCGCAGCGAGCACCTGAACGATTGCGCGTCCTTCCTGGAACTGCCGGATGCGATCAACAAGGCCTCGTACCTGGTGCGCCGTCTCGACGACACCGAGATGCATGACGCCATCGTCTGCCCGGCGGAGCGCCTGCTGCGCCTGCGGCAGCTGGCCGACGACGATGCGGCCCGGCTGCCGCAGGAGCTGCAGTTCAGCAGCGCGGTGACGGCGCGGCTGTTGAAGGATGTCAAGGCGATCAGCGACGATACCGATCACCTGCCCCTGCTGCAGCATGTGCTGGCGCGCATCTGGCAGGCGGCCTGCACGCGCGTGGCCACGCGGCTGGACCTGCCCGATCGCATCGAGCCCGGCGATCTGGCGGTGGCCGCCAGTGCGTTGCCGGCGGCGCTGGCGCCGCCGCTGGCCGATGACCTGAATGTGCTGCGCGCCAGCCTGGAGCGCTGGGCCGAGGCTGCCTATCTGCGGCACGACGAGGCCGGCCGCGACGTGCTCGACCGGCTGCTGCCCAGCTTGGCGGTGAAGGACCCGAACACCGGCATGTATTCACAGCAGCGTGTGCATGTCGACGACTGCGCCCGGCTGCTCGGCGCGACGGCCACGCGCGCCGAGCTGAAGGCGCTGCTCGGCAACGGCTTCCTCGGCGAGGTCGACTATCTGTACTGGGACGACGACGATGCGCAGCGCATCACGCTGAAGGTCTCGCATGAATCGCTGATCCGCGGCTGGCCGCGGCTGCGCCAGGCCATCGACCATGAAGCCGAGCGCTTCGCCGCCTTCGTCGAACTGCTGCGCAAGTGCGATGACTGGAAGCGCAAGGGGGGCAGCGAGGAACTGCTGCTCGAGGCCGGCGATCTGCGTCGCGCCCGCGATGCTGCCATCGAAACCACGCTGGCCAACGGCGACGAACGGGCCGCGTGGTTCCGCCGCCTGCAGGCGACGCCGAGCCATGCCCACCTTGCCGCGCTGAACGGCGGCGCCGATGGCCAGGGCGCGATCGATGCCTTCCTGCAGGCCTCGACCGAGCGGCAGCAGCAGCGGCAGGACAACGAAAGCCGGCGCCGCCGCAACCGGCAGTGGCTGGTCGCGGCCTTCTTGCTGCTGGTGCCGATGGGGCTGTACGCCGTGCTGGTGCAAGGGCCGGTGATCCAGCGCACCTCGCTGCTGTTCCAGGCGGGCAGCATCGCCAACGCGACGCCGCTGCGCCGCGGCCAGCTCGATGTCGGCTCCGAGGCGCCGGCCTTGCGCAACCTGGTCGACGCCGCGGCGCTGATCGACCGTGGGCGCCGCGGCGACAGCCGCATCCAGCGCATCAACCGCCATCTGCTGAAGTGGTTTCCGGCGATGCCCTTCGTCGGCGGCGCGGCCGAGTTCGTCGAGCAGGTCGGCGCCGGCGCCGAGCCGGTGGTCAACGGCAGCCTGCGCCAGCTGCTGGAGTCGGCCGTCTGGAACGTCGAGCTGCCGCAGCCGGTTCCCGCCGCCGACAGGATCACGAAGGCCACGCCTCAGAACGACGTGCGCTGCGTGGTCGAGCGCGCCAGCGGCCCGGTCGAACTGATGGGGCAGTTGTTCACAGCCTTCAACACCAGCAACCCGGAACTCAGCCGCAGCATCTTCGTGCCGTATGCCTCCGGCGGCGTCGAAGGACGCGAAGAGGTCGAACTGTTCGCCGCCAACCTCAGGCAGCAACCGTCCGCTTGTGTCTCGAGGCAGGTGCTGATGAAGATCCCGAAGTTCCTGGCACCGCAGATCGCCTTCGACGCCAACCTGCGTTTCTTCATGTTCGTTGGCACCGACGTGGCGAAGAACCCAGTCGAGAAGACGGTGACGCTGAACGAGATCCTGTGGGAGCGCGCCGATGACGAAGGCGGGCGCAGTGTGTCCAGCCTGGAACGCGTGGTGCTGAGCGGCACGCGCGCCGCCGACCAGCTGAGCCGGGCCGCCGACGCGCCTGCCGATGGCAGGCCCGAGGTCACGCTGCTCGACGCGGTGCGCATGAGTACCGGGCGAGCGTTCATGGTCGGTGGGCAGGGCTGGCGCATCGTCGACCAGGTCGCGCAGCGTATTCCCGAGGCTGCCGACGATCCGCAATTGCGCAGCTTGGCGCCGGCCGCTGCCGGCACCGGATGCGAGGCGCTGGCCACGCTGCTGCAGCGCCAGCCGCAGCATGGCTTCAGCCTGCAGGTGTTCGAAGATCCCGGCGACGACCGCTATTGTTTTTCGATCGCCCGCGGCGTACCGCCGAACGCCTCGCCGAAGAGCGACCAGATCGTGGTCGCGGTCTACGGTAAGCCGACGGCGCGTGCATTGGGCGCCACCGGGGCGCCGGCGCCGATCGCCAGTCTGCCGCGCTTCGGCCGCGTCACGCCGGGAGCCCCGGTCACCTGGAAGGTCGGCAAGGCGGATTCGCAGCTGGCCGGATGGATCGTCGCCTGGAGCCCCACCAACACCGGCTTGCTGCGCCACGTGGCGGCACCGTGGAGCACCTGTGCGCTGTGGCGCCTGGGCAGCGAGATCCTGCAGGCACATGCGCCGCCGTATCGCGAGGCCGTGGACGAGAACAACCGCAGGGTCTGCGACTGGCAGTAGCGCAACGCTCGGCCGGCGCGGCAGTCATGCAGGCTGCCCGGACGGGGTCATGGGGCCCAGGCGATGCCGTTCGTGCCCATGTCGATGGTGGTGCCGGCCTCGCCGGCCAGGATGCGGCCCAGCTGCGACAGCTCGCCGATCGCTGCGCGCTTGCCGCTGGCGCGCGCAAAGCGGCAGGCGGCATCGACCTTCGGTCCCATCGAGCCGGCGGCGAACTTCATCGTCGACAGCGCGTCGGGCGAGGCGCGGCGGATTGCGCGCTGCGCCGGCGTGCCCCAGCCCTCGTAGACGGCGTCGGCGTCGGTCAGCATCACGTACAGGTCGGCACCCAGCTCGCGTGCCAGCAGTTCGGTCGCCAGGTCCTTGTCGATCACGCATTCCACGCCGACCAGCTTGCGTTCGGCATTCGGGTCGTAGGCGGTCGGGATGCCGCCGCCGCCGGCCGCGATGACGATGGTGTTCTTCTCCAGCAACCACTTCATCGGCCGCAGCTCGAAGATGCGCTTCGGCTCGGGCGAAGCGACCACGCGCCGCCACTTGTCGCCGTCGGGCTTGATGGCCCAGCCCTTGTCGGCAGCGAGGCGCTCGGCCTCGGCCTTGTCGTAGACCGGGCCGATGAACTTGGTCGGGTTGGCGAAGGCCGGGTCCTGCGGGTCGACCTCGACCATCGTCAGCAGCGTCGCGAAGGGCCGCTCGAAGGGCAGCAGGTTGCCCAGTTCCTGCTCGATCATGTAGCCGATCGCACCCTCGGTCTCGGCGTCGAGCACGTCCAGTGGGTAGGTGTCGACGTCGGTGAAGGCCGCGCCCTGCAGCGCCAGCAGCCCCACCTGCGGCCCGTTGCCGTGGCCGACCACCAGGTCGTGCTCTGCCGCCACCGGCGCCAGCGCCTGTGCGGCGACGCGCACGTTCTCGCGCTGGTTCTGCGCGGTCATCGGCTGGCCGCGCCGCAGCAGCGCGTTGCCGCCCAAGGCCACGACGATCAACATCTCAATCTCCCAAGGTCGCGACCAGGATCGCCTTGATCGTGTGCAGCCGGTTCTCGGCCTGCTCGAAGGCGATGTTCCATTCGGACTCGAAGACCTCGTCGTTGACCTCCAGGCCGTCGCTGATGCCGTAGGTTTCGGCGATCTGCTTGCCGAGCGTGGTCTCGGTGTCGTGGAAGGCCGGCAGGCAGTGCATGAACTTGACCTGCGGGTTGCCGGCAGCCTTCATCAGTTTGGCGTTGACCTGGTAGGGCAGCAACAGCTTGATGCGCTCCTTCCACACTTCTTTAGGCTCGCCCATCGACACCCAGACGTCGGTGTGGATGAAGTCCACGTCCTTGACCGCCTTCTTCGGGTCGTCGGTGATGGTCAGCTTGCCGCCGTACTTCTTCTCCAGCTCGCGGGCGATGGCGACGAATTCGTCCGCCGGCCACAGCTTCTTCGGCCCGCACAGGCGCACGTCCATGCCCATCAGGCAGCCGACGATCATCAGCGAATGGCCCATGTTGTTGCGCGTGTCGCCGAGAAAGGCGTACTTGATCTGCGACATCGGCTTGTCGCTGTGCTCGCGCATCGTCATCACGTCGGCCAGCATCTGCGTCGGGTGGTATTCGTCGGTCAGGCCGTTGAACACCGGCACGCCGGCGTACTTGGCCAGCGTCTCGACGCCCGTCTGGCTGGCGCCGCGGTATTCGAGCGCATCGAACATGCGGCCGAGCACGCGCGCCGTGTCCTTGAAGCTTTCCTTGTGGCCGATCTGCGAACCGGCCGGGTCCAGGTAGGTGACGTTGGCGCCCTGGTCGTGGCAGGCCACCTCGAAGGCGCAGCGCGTGCGCGTCGAGGTCTTCTCGAAGATCAGGCAGATCTCCTTGCCCTTGAGGTGCTCCTGCTCGGTGCGCGCGTACTTGGCGCGCTTCAGGTCGCGCGCCAGGTCGAGCAGGTAGCGGAACTCGCGCTGCGTGTAGTCCTGTACCGTCAGCAGCGAGCGGTTGCGTAGGTTGAAGCTCAT
>CAYUPF010000015.1:0-14949 GCA_964446545.1 uncultured Rubrivivax sp. | reverse complement strand
GGGAGCGCCGAAGGCGCTGCGGGGGTGGGCCATATCAATAGGCGGGGTCACGCGAAATCGGGCAGGTCATGCAGTGTCCGCCGCCGCGGCCGCGGCCGAGTTCGCTGCCGCGCACGGTGATGACCTCGACCCCGGCCTTGCGCAGCAGCGTGTTGGTGTGCGGGTTGCGATCGTAGGCCACGACCACGCCCGGCTCCAGCGCCACCACGTTGTTGCCGTCGTCCCACTGCTCGCGCTGCGCCTGCCAGGCGTTGCCGCCGGTCTCGACGACGCGCAACTCCTTCAAGCCCAGCGCCTCCTTGACCACGTCGAACAGGTGGCCCTTGTCGGCATGCACCTCGATGCCGCCCTTGCCGTCGGGGCGCGCGCTGTAGCAGCGCACCTGGTCGGCGACATCGCGATAGGCGGTCACCAGGTCGCGGTCGCAGAAGCTGAACACCGTGTCCAGGTGCATCGCGGCGCGGCTTTTCGGCATCAGGCAGCCGACCACGCGGGTGGCAGCGCCTTGCTTCAGCAGTTGCTCGGCCACCTGGAACACCGCTTGCCGGCTGGTCCGCTCGCCCATGCCGATCAGCACCACGCCCTTGCCGATGGGCATGACGTCGCCGCCTTCAAGCGTGGAGGCGCCGAAGGGCAGGTCCGAGTCGCCCCACCAGATCTTGAAGTCGGCGCCCTTGAAGCGCGGATGGAACTTGTAGATCGCGCGCTGCAGCAGCGTCTCGGGCTGGCGCGCCGGCCAGTACATCGGGTTGCAGGTCACGCCCTGGTAGATCCAGCAGGAGGGGTCGCGCTGGAACAGCGTGTTCGGTATCGGCGGAATCAGGAAGTCGGTGGACTCGAAGGCCTCGGCCAGCATCAGCGCGCGCTCGTTCTTCGGCAGGTCGAGGATGGCGATGCCGCCGATCAGGTGCTCGGCCAGCTTCGGCGCCGGCATCTCGTCGAGCCAGCCGCGCATGTCCTCGGCCACGCCCAGGCCGACGTCGTTGACGGTGATGCGCCGCTGCAGCACCCAGTCGCGCGCGGCCTTGTCGGCCAGCGTCTCGGCCAGCATCTCGTGCAGGTCGATGACCTCGGTGCCGCGCTCGCGCATCTTCAGCACGAAGTCGTAGTGGTCCTTCTGCGCCTCCTGCACCCACAGCACGTCGTCGAACAGCAGTTCGGCCGCATTGCCCGGCGTCAGGCGCTGGTGCGCGAGCCCGGGGCGGCAGACCATCACCGTCCTGAGTTTGCCGACTTCGCTGTGTACGCCCAGTGTCTGCATGTGGATCTCCGGTGAGGGGGTCAATCGGGCAGCGCGACCGACTGGAAGAACTCCAGCGTGCCGGGTGCCGGCACGCCGAACCACTGCGTGTACAGCGGTGCGAAATCGGCCGAGCGGTACAGCCGGCTCAAGCTGCGGTCCACCAGCAGGCGCAGCGCGTCGTCGCGCCGCATCGCCAGCGCCAGCGGTTCGCGCGTGAAGCTGCGCTCGATCACCAGCAGCTGGCCCGCTGCGCCCTCGCGCTGCGCGGCATCGAGCAGCACGGGCCGGTCGCCGAACAGCGCGTGAGCGCGCCGCTCCAGCACCGCCTGCAGCCCGGTGGCGTAGTCCGGCACCGCCAGCATCGTCACCTGGATGCGGCGCGCCTGCAGCGCATCGATCAACGACTTCTCGACCGTCGTGCCGCCGAGCGCGGCGAACACCACGGTCTGGGCGAAATCGCCGGGCGCGCCGCGCCACACCGGCTGCACCGGCGCACCGCGGCCGGCGAGCACGTCGCGCAGGCGCTGCGGGCTGTCGGCGCGCACCACCGCGCCGATGCCGGCGACGAAGATCGGGATCGAGAAGTCCACGCTGACGCGCCGCTGCAAGGTCGGCGTGTCGGTGCCGCAGCTCAGGTCGATGCGGCCCTGCTGCAGCGCGTCGAAGCGGTCGGTGGCGGTGACGGCGACGTACTCGACGTTCAGCGCCGGCAGATTCAGCTCGGCCTTCACCGCGTCGGCCACCTTCTGGCACAGCGCCACCGAGAAGCCGGCGGGCCTGCCGCCGTCGCTGAAGGCGAAGGGTCGCGCATCGCTGCGGTAACCGAGCACCAGCTTGCCGGATTCCTTGACCTTGTCGAGCGTGCCGGCAGACCAGCCGGGCAGCGACAGCAGCGCCAGCGCGGCCAGCAGCGCGGCGCGGCGCAGGGAACGGATGTTGGTCGTCATGTGTTGTCTCCCACGCTCAGGCGGTGCGCGCGGCCGCCGGCGGTGCGACGAAGCGCGGCGCGATGAAACCGTAGACGAGGTAGCCGATGCCCATCACCAGCATGCCGCCCATCACCGCGTCCTTGCCCGAAGCCCACAACGCGTACACCGAGTACAGCATCGCCACCACCGCGACGAAGGCGTTGCGCCTGAAGACCCCGGCCTCGACCTTGTTGTCGCGCATCTGCACGAACAGCGCCGACAGCGCAATGATGTAGGGCACGACGTTGGTCACCACCGCCAGGTTGACGAGCGCGGCAAACTGCTCGCTCAGGTTCGGCGAGATCGTGGACAGCGCCATCACCGACTGCACGATGCCCATGATCACCATGCCGATGATCGGCGCGCCGGCGGCGGTGACCTTGCCGAAGGCCTTCGGGAACATGTTCGCTTCGGCCGCGTCCTTGGCGGTCGATGCCAGCGTGAACTGCCAGCCGAGCAGCGAGCCGACGCAGGCCATCGCCGCCAGCGCCATCACCACCTGGCCGATCGCGGGGTTGAACATCTTGGCGAAAGCCAGGCCGAAGGGCCCGCTCGATGCGGCCAGCTCGGCATTCGGCACGATGCCCTGGATGACCGTCGTCGACAGGATGTAGATCACGGCCGCGCCCAGCGTGCCGAACATGCAGGCCAGCGGCACGTCGCGCTTCGGGTTCTCCACCGCCGAGGCGTTCTGCGACGCCGACTCCATGCCGAGGAAGGCCCACAGCGTGAGCGAGATGCTCGAGCCCATGCCCTCGGCCAGGCTGATGCCCTTGGGGTTCCAGGCCGCGCTGAAGGTGGTGCCGCTGAACCAGAACCAGCCGGCGATGGAGATGAAGCCCACCGGCAGGATCACGCCCCATACCGTGACCGAGCCGATCTTGCCGGTGAGGCTGGGGCCGCCGAAGTTGGCCACGGTGGTCAGCCACAGCAAGCCGATGATGCTGATGCAGCTGAGCACCGGCGTGGACGCCAGCAGCGGAAAGAAGGCCGCCAGATAGCCCAGCGCCGAACTGGCCACCGCGACGTTGGCGATGGCCAGCGACAGGAAGTACAGGAAGAAGACCTGGAAGTAGCCGTCCTTGCCGTAGGCGTCTTCGGCATAACCGGCCAGCCCGCCGGAGCGCTTGCTGAACAGGCCGGCCTGCGCGAAGCCGTAGGCGATGGCCAGCGAGCCCAGCGCGGTGACGATCCACGACAGCAGCGAGATCGCCCCCACCTGCGCCATGTTGGCCGGCAGCATGATGATGCCCGAGCCCATCATGTTGACGGTGACGATGAAGGTCAGCTGCACGACGTTCATCTTCTTCGGGGATTCGGCCATCGCGGCGCTCCTTGTCGGTAGGGGATGGCGCTACTCGCGCACCACGTAGCTGTGGAAGACGATGCGTCCATCCACCTTTTCCTGGAACACGCCCTGCACCTCGTAGTTGAAGCCGGGGAAGCGGTTGAACGATTCCTCGAAGGCGTGCAGGTAGTCGAGCATCGGCCGCGCGCGTTCATCCCAGCGTTCGCCGGGCACCACCACGCCGATGCCCGGCGGGTAGATCAGCGCCAAGGTCGCCGCGATGCGGCCCTTGCACTGGTCCAGCGGCAGGTAGTCGACCTCGTTGCCGACCAGCGCGCGGTAGGCGTCCTGCGGCAGCATCGCCATCTCGGGGAAGCTCTCGGCGCGGAAGCACTGGCGCTGCAGGCCCTTGATGTCGCGGCTGCGGTAGAAGTCATGCATCTCGCGGCAGACACTGCGGATGGTCGCGCCTTCGTAGCGCTTGCCGTTGGCGGCGTACAGCGAGGGCAGCACCTGCGACAGCGGCGCGTCGGCATCCCACAGCGACTTGAACATCACCAGCTTGGCGATCAGCGTGTTCAGCTTGCTCTCGTCCTCGGCCGGCGTCATCAGGAACAGGATGCTGTTCAGATCGCACTTCTCGGGCACGATGCGCTGCTCGCGCAGGAAGTTGGCGACCACGGTGGCCGGCACGCCGAAGTCGAGATACGCGCCGGTCTTGCGGTCGATGCCGGGCGTCAGCAGCATCAGCTTGTTCGGGTCGACCATCGCATAGCCGGCGGCCATGCCGGCATAACCGTGCCAGGCGGCGCCGGGCTCGAAGTTCCAGCATTGCTGCTCGCGCTTGATCAGCTCGGTGGGCAGGCTTTCCCAGGGCACGTCGATCGCGTCGGCGCCGAACGCCGAGCCGCGCACGCTGACACGGTCGGGCACGAAGGGGTCGAAGAACCACTGTTCCTCGGCCGTGCGGCCGCTGCGCGCGAAATGCTGGCCGAACTCGCGCAGCTTCTTGCGCGTGTCGATGCCGAGCTCGATGCAGCGGTCCCACAGCATCTCGCCGGCCTTGCCCTCATGGATCTTGGCATTGACGTCGAGCGACGCGAACAGCGGGTAGAACGGCGAGGTCGAGACATGCTGCAGGAAGGATTCGTTGAAGCGCTTGTGGTCGACGAAGCGCTTCTGCCCGCGCAGATGCTCGTCGCGCTTGTGGATCTGGCTGGCCTGCGAGAAGCCTGCGCCCTGCTTGTGCACCGACTGCGTCGAGAACAGCCCGGCCATCTCGGCCGGCAGTTCCTTGATGCGCATCGGGCTGTGGTCGTCGAACAGCGGGTGGAAGGCGTTGTAGCCGATCCAGGCCTCGTCCCACAGCACGTAGTCGCAAAGGTGGCCGATCTTCTCCAGCACCTTGCGCACGTTGTAGACCGTGCCGTCGTAGGTGCACAGCTGGATGCAGGCCATGCGGAAGGGCCTGGGTGCATCGGCGCGCGACTTGTCCTCGATGCGCGGGTTGGCGCGGATCTGTTCGCGCAGCGCGGCCTCGTCCCAGGCGTCCCAGTCGACCGGGCCGATCATGCCGAAGGCGTTGCGCGCGGTGGGCAGGAAGACCGGGATCGCACCCGCCTGCACCAGCGCGCCCTGGTGCAGCGACTTGTGGTTGTTGCGGTCGAACAGCACCAGGTCGCCGCGCTTGAGCAGCGCGCCGGTGACGATCTTGTTCGAGGTGCTGGTGCCGTTGAGCACGAAGTAGGTGCGGTCGGCGCCGAAGACCTCGGCCGCATGCGCCTGCGCCTCGTCGGCCGCGCCCTCGTGGATCAGCAGGTCGCCGAGTTCGACATCGGCGTTGCACAGGTCGTTGCGGAAGATCGCCTCGCCGAAATGCTTGAAGAACAGCTGCCCCGGCGGCGACTTGCGATAGAACTGCCCGCCCTGATGGCCGGGGCAGTCGAAGGCGATGGTCGCCTTGCCGTCGTAGGCCATCAGCTTGCCGAAGAAGGGCGGCAGCAGGCTCATGCCGTACTTGACGAGGCTGGCGATCACCTGCTTGGCATAGAAGATCGGTGACTGCTGGCCCAGGTAGATGTAGCCCTCGACCTCGCCCAGCCCGCCGACCACCGGCAGGTCGCTGATGCGGTGCGAATCGGCCAGTGCCCACAGCGGCGTGCGGAAACCCAGGCCGCGCACACCGCGCACCAGCGCCCTGGCGGGCTCGAGACGCTCGCCGTCCGTCAGCACGATGTAGGCGCCGACCGAAGCGTCCTCGACGAGGTCGCGCTCGGGGCCCGACGCGACCTCGACCTCGTAGCCTTCGGCCGCGATCTGCGCCAGCAGGTCCTTCGTCGGCAGGCTCTGCGGGTCGACCACCGCCACCACCTTCAGCAGCTTGTGGAAGGGAATCGGGACGGCCGAGGGTTGCAGCGAGTAGCTCGAATAGCGGTTCAAGGTCTCAACCCTCCTTCACGCAATCCACCAGCCAGGTCTTGTGGCCCTTGCGGTCGACGTCGAAGCGCAGCCCGTGGATGTCGGCCTCGAAGCCGGGGAAACGGTCGTCTGTGTCGCGCGCGAACTTCAGGTACTCGATGATCGAGTCGGTCATGAAGCGTTCGCCGGGCATGATCAGCGGGATGCCGGGCGGGTAGGGCACCACCATTACCGCAGTGACGCGGCCCTTGAGCTTGTCGATGGCCACCGGCTCGACGCGGCCGTGCACCAAGTGGTCGTAGGCGTCGGACGGCGTCATCGCCGGCTCGGGCAGGTCGGTGTACATGGCGTTCATCGCCGCCGCGGTGTCGTTGTCGCGGTAGCAGGCATGCAGCGCGTCGCACAGGTCGCGCAGGCCCCAGCCGGCGTAGGCCGGTGCACCGGCGATGCTGGGCAATGTCTTGGCCAATGGTGCGTTGGCGTCGTAGTCGGTCTTGAAGTCGACCAGCGCATCGACCATCGAGCTCCACTTGCCGCGCGTGATGCCCAGCGAGAACAGGATCAGGAAGCTGTACAGCCCCGTCTTCTCGACCACCAGCCCGCGCTCCCACAGGTACTTGGTGACGACGGCCGCGGGGATGCCGCTCTTGTCGAGCTTGGCGCCCTTGCCCAGGCCCGGCGTCAGCAGCGTGACCTTGATCGGGTCGAGCATCACGTAGTCGTCGGCCAGCCTGCCGAAGCCGTGCCACGACTTCTTCGGGTCCAGCACCCAGTCGGCGGTGGCCGGCGGCTTGTCCAGGTCCAGGCCCTCGGGCTGCCAGACCTTGAACCACCAGTCGGTCTTCCTGTAGTTGCCGCCGATGGCGGCCAGCGCGCTGCGGAAGTGCATCGCCTCGTCGTGTGTTTCCTGCACGATCGAGCGGCCGCTCGTGCCTTCCATCATCGCCGAAGACACATCGAGCGAGGCGATGATGCCGTAGTGCGGCGAGGTCGAGCCGTGCATCATGAAGGCGTCGTTGAAGCGCGTGGTGTCGATCTTGCGCTTCACCGATTCCTGGATGTGGATCATCGAGGCCTGCGAGAACGCCGCCAGCAGCTTGTGCGTCGAGTGCGTGGCGAAGACCAGCGTGTGGTCGGCGCGCGGGTGGCCGCGCGGCACGCCCATCGCGTGGCGGCCGGCATAGAACTCGTGGAAGGCGGCGTAGGCGTACCAGGCCTCGTCGAAGTGCAGCGCGTCGACCTGGTCGGCCACGACGGCCTTGATCTTCTCGGCGTTGTAACAAAGGCCGTCGTAGGTGGAGTTGGTGACCACCGCGATGCGCACGTTGCCCTTGTGGCCGCGCGCGATCGGACTGGCGGCGATCTTCTTCCTGATCGCCTCGGGCGAGAACTGGTCCAGGCCGATCGGGCCGATGATGCCGTAGTCGTTGCGCGCCGGCGTGAAGTAGATCGGCGTGGCGCCGGTCATGATCAGCGAGTGCAGCAGGCTCTTGTGGCAGTTGCGGTCGACGATCACCAGGTCGCCGCGCCCGGCCATCGAATGCCAGACGATCTTGTTGGCGGTGGAGGTGCCGTTGGTGACGAAATAGCTGTGGTCGGCGCCGAAGACGCGCGCCGCATAGGCTTCGGCCGCCTTCACCGGCCCGGTGTGGTCGAGCAGCGAACCGAGTTCGGGCACCGAGATCGACAGGTCCGAGCGCAGCGTGTTCTCGCCGAAGAACTCGTGCAGCGCGTAGCCGACCGGCGACTTGAGGAAACCGACGCCGCCGGCGTGCCCCGGCGTGTGCCACGAATAGGCCGAGCGTTCGGCGTGCCGCGTCAGGGCCTTGAAGAAGGGCGGCAGCAACTCGTCGAGGTAGTCCTCGGCCGCGCGCATGATCTGCCGCGCCAGGAAGGGCACCGTGTCCTCGTACAGGTAGAGGATGCTGTGCAGGTTGCGCATCGCCTGCACGGCCTTCGGCGACGTGCCGCGCAGCGTGGCGTTCTCGCCGAGCGCGACGATCGGCAGCCCTGGTGCGCGCTGGTGCACGGTGTCCATCAGCTCGACCAGGCGCTTGGCGACGGCCGGATCGTTCTGCCCGATCTCGGCGCGATAGATGATGGCGGAGAGCCCGCGGTGCGCGCCGGCCACGATGCCGGCATCGCCTTCTTCCTCGACGACGATGGTCTTCCAGCCGCTGGCCTCGAGCTCATGCTGGATCTGCCGCAGGCGCACGCCGGCCACGCTCTGTTTGCCGACGTCGCGGTGCGCGATCAGGATCGGAAAGGTCGACTTGAACTGCATGGGCTTCGTCCCTCTGGGCTGGCGTGGGCGGCGCTGCCGCCGGTGATCAGAACGTGACCTTGGTCGAGAACTGCAGCCGGTAGTCGGTGGCCGACTGGCCGTCCTTCTGCTCGAGCTCGCCCCAGACGAATTCCAGCCCGGTGGTGACGTTCTTCCACGGGTAGTACAGCACGTTCAGGTTGCCGTAGCTGCCGCGCTTGAAGGCGGTGTCGGTCTGGCCGGCGGTGTTGTCCTGCTGGTGCTGCGAGAAGCCGATCGTGCTGCTCCACTGGTCGGTCCACCAGTGGTTGTAATAGGCCAGCCAGCCGAAGGACTGCACGGCTTCGGCGTTCGTGTCACCCAGCCGGATCGGCCCCGGTGCCAGGTCGACGCCGCCGTCGTTCATGTAGCTGGCGATGGCCTTGCCCCAGACGAGGCCGCCGTTGAGCTGGCTTTTGCCGAAGACCTTGAGTGCGCCGGTCAGGTTCAGGCCGTAGCCGGTCTTGTGGCCCGAGGGGTCGCCGTCCGAGGTCAGCTCGTTCTGGTAGCCCACCTGGCGCAGGATGCCGGCCACCTTCACATGGCCCCAGTCACTGTCCAGGCGCCAGGCGGCGGTCAGGTCGGGCAGGCGGTTCCAGCCCCTGAAGCCGGCGCCGAAGTCGGGCGAGATGTCGCTGATCTTGCCGGTGTCCAGCGCGGAGTTCGGTGCTTCGAGCGAAAAACTCAGGCCCATGCCGTCCTGGCTCCACGGCGTGATGCGGATCTGCGGGTTGCGCACGAAGACCATGCCGGCCGGACCCCAGTAGTCGATGGTGTTCGGGAACACGTCGATGTCCATGAAGTTCGAGTAGCTCTGGCCGACGCCGAACATGCCCAGCTCGGCCCAGATGCTGAGCCAGTGGATCGAGGTGCTGCCGTCGCTGCCGAACAGGTCGAAGCTCAGGTCGGTCTTGACCAGCCCCCAGGACGTCGGGATGAACGAGCGCAAGCCCAGGCTCGACTGCCGCGCGCTGAAGACCCAGTTGCCGTCGCGGCCGCAGCCGGGCGAGCCGGGGCAGGCCACCGGGATCTGCGACGGCCGCAAGGTCGCGCTCCAGTCCGGGTTCGTGCGCTTGAAGTCGTAGATTGAATCGAGCATCACCTGCCCGTAGATCTCGAGCCGCGCCTTGTCTGCGTCAGGCGTGCCGGCATCCTCGGCGCGCGTACCCACCGACACCACCGGCGCGCCCCAGGCGGGCGGGGCGGAGGCGGCTGCGGCCGGCGCGGGAGCGGCCTTTTCCTTCGCCTTGTCGTCTTCGAGCGTCTTGACGCGGCCCTTCAACTCGTCGATGGTCTTCAGGGCCTGGTCGAGCATCTGCTTGAGTTGCTCGTTGGTCTGCGCCTGCACGCCGCCGGCTGC
This sequence comes from uncultured Rubrivivax sp., assembly GCA_964446545.1. Lineage (GTDB taxonomy): Bacteria > Pseudomonadota > Gammaproteobacteria > Burkholderiales > Burkholderiaceae_C > Rubrivivax. The sequence goes on along the minus strand of CAYUPF010000015.1, from coordinate 5,370 downwards.
AACGGCCAGCGCAAGCGCCAGGGCCGGTGTCCTCAGCTTCATTCCTGCCTCCTGCATCTCTTAGTATTGCCGGACGCGACGAGCCCGATGCCACACCCCATGTTTCTTCGAACCCTCAGCATTCCGAGGAGGCTACCTTGGCCCTGCAGCCCTGTCTACTTCCCTTTCGGGAAGGTGGCGCGGGCTGCGGCGGTGTGCCTTTCGGCGGCCCGCATGAGGCAGCGCGGGCGGTGATGAATCTCGCCATCCACGCATGAGCGCGCCGGGCCGTTCCCAAGCGCTCATCCCGCAGCACGCAGTGCGAAGGGTAGTCCAGTGAGTGCGCGGCACGACAGCTGGCACGGCGAGTTGCAGGAAGGCCAGCGCTTCGAGGCGCTGCTGATCGACCTGTCGACGCGCTTCGTCAATGTGCCGGCCGATCAGGTGGATCGGGAAATCGAGGACGCGCAGCGCCGCGTCTGCGAATGCCTGCAGCTCGATGCCTCGTTGCTGTGGCAGTGGACGGGCCAGCCGTCGGCGCAACTGAAGCTGACCCACCTGCACCGCCCGCTGGGCGGCCCGCCGCCGCCTGCACAAATGGAGGTCCAGACCGTCTTGCCCTGGGCCTATGCGCAGTTGATGGCGGGACGCATGTACGTCAATTCGACGCTGGACGAGCTGCCACCGCAGGCCCAGCGCGACAAGGCGACCTTCCAGCGCCACGGCGTGAAATCCAATATCGGCCTGCCCTTGTCCGTGGGAGGCGCTCCGCCGGTCGGGGTGCTCACCTTCAACACCATGCGCGAGCACCGTGTCTGGTCCGAAGCGGTCGTCACGCGGCTGCAGCTGGTCGGACAGATCTTCGCCAATGCACTGGCGCGCAAGCGCGCCGACGCGCAGGCCCGGTTGCACCTGCGCCAGCTGGCGCATCTGAATCGCGTCGCGACGATGGGCGAGCTCGCCACCGCGCTGGCGCACGAGCTGAACCAGCCGCTCGGCGCGATCCTGCGCAACGCCGAAGCCGCCGAGCAGATGTTGCACGAGGCCGCGCCGGATCTGCAGGAGCTGCGTGCCATCGTCGCCGACATCAAGCGCGACGATCAACGCGCCGGCGGCGTGATCGACCGCCTGCGCAGCTTGCTGCGCCAGCGCAGCATCGAATTGCTGCGGGTCGACCTGGCATGGCTGGTGGATGAGGTGGTCTCGCTCGCGTTCGCCGACGCCACGGCGCGGGGCATTCGCATCGTCAGCGAGATGCCCGCCCGCTTGCCGGCGGTGCGCTGCGACCGGGTGCATGTGCAGCAGGTGCTGCTGAATCTGATAATGAACGCCATGGACGCGATCTGCGAAGCCCCCGGCGACGAGCCGCGCGTGACGCTGCGCGCGCAGGCCGCGGACAACGGGCAGGTCGAAGTGTGCGTCAGCGACACCGGTCCGGGCATCGCCTCGGACGCACTGTCCAGCGTCTTCGATCCCTTCTTCACCACCAAGGTCGGCGGCATGGGCATGGGGCTGGCGATCTCGCGCACGATCGTCGAGGCGCATGGCGGCCGCATCTGGGTCGGTGGCGAGGGCGGCCGCGGCGCGAGTTTCCATTTCACGCTGCCGGCTGCCGCCGCGCCGTGCGGCCCGTGAGCACGGCGGCGCCGATCGTTCATCTGGTGGACGACGACCCGTCGTTCCTCGGCGCCATCGCGCGCCTGCTGAGTCTGCGCGGCTTCGCGGTGCGCAGCTTCGCTTCGGCGGCCGCGCTGCTGGCACAGCTCACGCCGGACACGCGCGGTTGTGTCGTCGCCGATCTGCGCATGCCGGGCGTGAGCGGCCTGGATCTGCAGGACGCACTGGCGCGGCTGTGTCCGACGCTGCCGATGGTCTTTCTCAGCGGCCAGGGCGACATTCCTTCGACCGTGCGCGCGATGCGATGCGGGGCCGAGGACTTCCTGGAAAAGCGCTGCCCCCAGGGGCAACTCGTCGACGCGGTGCAACGCGCGCTGGCGCGCGATGCCAGCGCGCAGGCCGATCGCGTTCGCAGGCTGGCGCTGCGCGCCGATCTGCAGACGCTGACTGCGCGCGAGCGCGAAGTGCTGGCGCTGGTCGTGCGCGGCTGGCGCAACAAGCGGATTGCCGCCGAGCTCGCCGTTCACGAACGCACGGTGAAACTGCACCGCACCGCGATCACCACCAAGCTGAAGCTTCGGTCGGCCGTCGAGCTGGCCCGGCTTTGGCAAGCGGCGGGTCTGCCCGACGGCGGACCCTGACCCTGCCCCATTGGGCAGTAGACGCGCCGGGGTGCAACGGGCTAGGCTGCGCGTCAAAGCAGACCCGCATGGCCAGACCCGCCTACATCGCGGTCGTCGACGACGACATCAGCGTGTGCACATCGCTGTGCCGCTTGCTGCGCCTGGCGCGTTTCCAGCCGATTGCCTATGCGTCGGCAGAGGCTTTCCTGGCCGACGACCAGCGGCCGGGCTGCGATTGCCTGGTGCTGGACATCCGGCTCGGCGGCATGTCCGGTCTGGAGCTGCTGGCGCAGCTGGTCGCGCAGAAGGCGCAGCTGCCGGTCATCTTCGTCACGGCGGTCGACGAGCCCGCAGCGCGGGCCGAGGCCACGGCGCTGGGCTGCGCCGGCTTCTTCAGCAAATCCGCGCCCGGCAGCGGGATCATCGAGGCGATCCGTCGGGCGACGGTGCATTGAAGTCGTTCGCTGTCGAGGCCACGCTGCGCCTCAGGGCCTGAACCAGGCGTTGCCGATCACGAAGTAGACGGCGGTGGTGCCGGGGCTGTGGGCGATGTCGATGCCGGCGTTCAGCCCGAACTTGCGCGCCAGCTCGTAGCGCAAGCCGAAGCCGCCGCTGGCGACGTTCTGCCGCACCTCATCGTCGCGCCGGCTGGTGCGGGTCGCGCCGGCGCCGCCGAAGCCGACGACGCTCCAGCGCTGGTAGAACTGCCAGCGCAGCTCCGCTTCCGCCGATGCGGCCTGTTCGCCCTGATAGCGCATCGCCGGCACGCCGCGCAAGCCGACATAGGGCTTCAGGAAGAAGGGCGTGCCCGACGACGACCAGGCATAGTTGCCGCGTGCGCCGAAGGTCATGCGCGAGGGCAGCGGCAGCCAGCCGATCAGCACTTGCTGAAAGCGGTCGAAATCGTCGCTGGCACCCAACGAGCGGCGCGACGCCAGGTACGAGGACTCGGCATAGACACCCCGTGTCGGCGTGAACAGGTTGTCCCGGCTGTCGAATTCGAGGATCGCCGTCGGCGCGGAGACCGTCACGCGCACCGCCTCGGCCAAGCCGGGAAAGATGGCGTCGTCTTGCAGCGTTGGGTCGACGTCGGCATAGGCGTAGCGCAAGCCGAGCCACCACGGCGACTTGGGCGCGAGCTGCCAGCTGGCCTGCGCCACGATGCCGCCGAACTGCAGCGAGTAGCGCACCCCCTGGTCGAGCGCCGGCAGGTCGAGGCCGGCGCCATAGAAGTCGAGATTGACGCGGCCGAGACCGGCGCCGATCAGCGTCTTCAGCCGTCCGTCGAGCCACCGGCTGGAGTCGCCGGCGAAGGCGCCCCAGGTGCCGTTCTGCGTGCCGAAGGCGCCGACGCCGGAGATGTCGGGCCGGGCCCAACCCTCCGCGCCGGCTTCGCGTCGCGGCCGCAGGAACATGCCCGCGGCGCCGCCGCCGTAGCCCACGGCCGGTTCGGTGATGACCATCGGTATCGGCAGGAAGCCATGTGCGGTGGCGAGGAACTCGCTCAGGTCCAGCTGCCCGTCCTCGGGGTCGATGAAGCGCGACTTGCGCTCGGTGGGCGGGGCGCTGGACGCCGGATCCTGCGCCTGCGCGCCGGCCGCCGTGCACAGCGCTGCGCAGATCGCAGCGGCCAGAAGACTGACACCCAGCTTGTTCATCGCGGGCATTGTGCGGTCGGGGCCGCGCATGGCCGCGCCAATGCCGGACGCCGCGACCCCTTCTCGTGCGCCGCGCACGCGCGAGCGGCGCGTGCCGCGACCCGCTTCGGCGCCGTCAGGCAGGTCGATCTGTACAGACTCGGCCTGCTGCCGGACTTCAACGCGAGGCCCGGCGTGCTTCAGTTGCTCAACACCACCGGGACCTGTTCATGAGTACGTCCTGTGCCTACTGGCCGACAGTGGACACCTGTCCCATGCGTTGATTTCAGGCGGCAGCCCGCGTGGCAACGCGCCGCAGCGCCTGCAGGTACACCTCGATCGGCTGCGCCCCCGCGATCAGGTGCTGCCCGTCGATGACCGTCGCCGGCACACCGTCGATTCCCAGTCGCTGCCAGCGGCGCACCGTCGCGCGGACCTCGCCGGCATGGCTGTCGCGCCCGAGCACGTCGCCGGCCGCCAGCCGGTCGAGCCCGGCTTCGGCGGCGGCGGCCAGCAGCACCTCGGGCGACGCCGGGTTCTCGCCGCGCTCGTGATAGGCGCGCAGCAGCGCGCGCTTCAGCTCGAGCTGCCGGCCCTGCGACGCGGCCCAGTGCAACAGCCGGTGCGCGTCGAAGGTGTTGTACACGTGCGTGCGCAGGCGGAAGTTCAGGCCGAGTTCGGCCGCGCGGCTGCGGATCAGCGCCTGCCGCTCGGCCAGCTGCGCGGCGCCGACGCCGTACTTGCGCGCCGCATAGTCGGCGATCGGCTCACCCTCGGCCGGGAGGCCCGGGTTCAGCTCGAAGGGCTGCAGGTGCAGCTCGACCGGCACCGTGTCGGCGATGCGCTCGATCGCCTGCTCCAGCGCGCGCAGCCCGATCGCGCACCACGGGCAGGTGATGTCGGAAACAAAATCGACCCTCATCGCCATGACCCTCAGAACATCTCGGCCGGCAGCTCGGTCACCGCCGCGGCGCCGTCGACCACGCTGTCGCGCAGCCCCGGCACGCGCGTCAGCACGTGCTCGGCATAGAAGCGGGCGACGGCGATCTTGGCGCGCATGAAGGCGGCGTCCTCGCCGGCGGCGAGCTTGCGCTCGGCGACGAGCAGCGCGCGCGCCAGCTGCCAGCCCGCCGCCAGGTTGCCGGCCAGCAGCAGGTACGGCACCGAGCCGGCGAAGACGGCGTTCGGCTCGGCGCGGAAGCGCTCGACGACGAAGGCGACGACGTCGAGCAAGGCCTGGCGCCCTTCGGCCAGGCGCTTGGCCATCGCCAGCGCGGCGGCGCTGCCGCTGCCGCGCAGCGCGTCCTCGGTGGCTTCGACCTGCGCGGCGAAGCTGCGCGCCACCGCGCCGCCGTCGCGCGCGGTCTTGCGCCCGACCAGGTCGTTGGCCTGGATCGCCGTCGTGCCTTCGTAGATGCTGAGGATCTTCGCGTCGCGCAGGTACTGCGCGGCGCCGGTCTCCTCGATGAAGCCCATGCCGCCGTGCACCTGCACGCCCAGGCTGGCCACCTCCA
>CAYUPF010000014.1:32854-36491 GCA_964446545.1 uncultured Rubrivivax sp. | reverse complement strand
GTGGCCGACCACCTGGCCGAAAACGACAGCCATGCGCTGTTCATCGCGCGGCGCATCGTCGCCAGTTTCAACCGCGCCAAGCCGCCGACGGTGACGCTGGAGCCCAGCGAGGAGCCGCTGTACGACCCGCAGGAGATCTACGGCATCATCCCCGCCGACACGCGCAAGCCCTACGACGTGCGCGAGATCATCGCGCGCATCGTCGACGGCTCGCGCTTCGACGAGTTCAAGGCGCGTTACGGCGCCACGCTGGTCACCGGCTTCGCGCGGCTGCACGGCATGCCGGTGGGCATCGTCGCCAACAACGGCATCCTGTTCAGCGAAAGCGCGCAGAAGGGTGCGCACTTCATCGAGCTGTGCGCGCAGCGCGGCGTGCCGCTGCTGTTCCTGCAGAACATCACCGGCTTCATGGTCGGGCGCAAGTACGAGAACGCCGGCATCGCCAAGGACGGCGCCAAGCTGGTCACCGCGGTGGCCACCGCGCAGGTGCCCAAGCTCACGCTGATCCTCGGCGGCAGCTTCGGCGCCGGCAACTACGGCATGTGCGGCCGGGCCTACAGCCCGCGCTTCCTATGGATGTGGCCCAACGCGCGCATCAGCGTGATGGGCGGCGAACAGGCGGCCAGCGTGCTATCCACCGTCAAGCGCGAAGGCATCGAGGCCAAGGGCGGCCAATGGTCGGCCGACGAGGAGGCGGCATTCAAGGTGCCGATCCTGCAGCAGTACGAGCACCAGGGCCACCCGTACTACGCCAGCGCGCGGCTGTGGGACGACGGCGTCGTCGACCCGGCGCAGACGCGGCGCATGCTCGGCCTGTCGCTGTCGGCCACGCTGAATGCGCCGATCCCGGCGACGAAGTTCGGCTTGTTCCGCATGTGATGTATGATGTGCTTCAGGTTCTATACTAATACACATCATGCGCACGAATATCGACATCGACGATGTCTTGATGGCCGAGGCCATGAAGGCCGGCCCGTTCAAGACCAAGAAGGACGCCGTCGAAGCCGGTTTGCGGCTGTTGGCGCGGCAGGCCGCGTACCGCGAAATCCTCAAGTGGCGCGGCAAGCTCGAATGGCAGGGCGACGAGGGCATCGACTGGACGAAGCCGGCGGCCACCGCGCCGCTGGCGGTCAACGAACCCAGCCCGCCGATGCCGGGCGGGCGTGGAGGGCGTCGTGCTGGTCGTTGATTCGTCGGTCTGGATCGACTTCTTCAACGGCTTCGAGGCGCCGTCGGCCGATCTGCTGGCCCATCTGCTCGACCACGGCGAAGTGCGCATCGTCGTGCCCGACCTGGTGCTGTTCGAGGTGTTGCGCGGCTTCAGGCTGGAGCGCGATCTGCGCACTGCGCGCCAATTGATGCAGGGCCTGGCGATCGAGAGTTCGATGGACCCCGAGCTGGCCGTGGCCGGGGCCGAGCACTATCGCCAGCTGCGCGGTCGGGGCCACACGGTGCGCAGCGCGATCGACGTGCTGGTGGCGGCTTTCTGCATCGAGCGCGACTACGCGTTGCTGCACGACGACCGTGACTTCGACGCCTTCGAGCTGCATCGCGGGTTGCGCGTGTGGCGGCATTGAGGAGACAGCGGATGTTCACCAAGATCCTTATTGCAAACCGCGGCGACAACGGCCGCAAGGCCGTTGCGGCGAAGCCAGATTGCATGGTGCGCGCAGTGCACGCAGGCGATCTCGCTTCGATGGAGTCGCAGCATGTTTAGCAAGATCCTGATCGCCAATCGAGGCGAGATTGCCTGCCGAGTGATCAAGACCGCGCGGCGCATGGGCATCGCCACGGTGGCGGTGTACTCCGAGGCCGATGCCAACGCGCGCCATGTGCGCCTGGCCGACGAGGCGGTGCTGATCGGCCCGCCGTCGGCGCGGCAGTCCTACCTGGTGGCGCAGAAGATCCTCGGCGCCGCCAAGGCCACCGGTGCGCAGGCGGTGCACCCAGGCTACGGCTTCCTGTCGGAGAACGACGCCTTTGCCGACGCGTGTGCCGAGGCCGGCATCGTCTTCATCGGCCCGCCGGCATCGGCTATCCGTGCGATGGGCAGCAAGTCGGCCGCCAAGGCACTGATGGCCAAGGCCGGCGTGCCGCTGACGCCCGGCTACCACGGCGACAACCAGGAGCCGGCCTTCCTGGCCGACCAGGCGGCGACCATCGGCTATCCGGTGCTGATCAAGGCCAGCGCCGGCGGCGGCGGCAAGGGCATGCGCCGCGTCGACAGGTGCGAGGACTTCGAGGCCGCGCTGGCCTCGTGCCAGCGCGAAGCCAAGAATGCCTTCGGCGACCAGCACGTGCTGGTCGAGAAGTACGTGCTGCGGCCGCGGCACATCGAGATCCAGGTCTTCGGCGACAGCCATGGCGACTGCGTCCACCTGTTCGAGCGCGACTGCTCGGTGCAGCGTCGCCACCAGAAGGTGCTGGAAGAAGCCCCCGCGCCGGGCATGACGCGCGAGCGCCGCGCCGCCATGGGCCAGGCCGCGGTCGACGCCGCCAAGGCGGTGGGTTATGTCGGCGCGGGCACGGTGGAGTTCATCGCCCACCAGGACGGCAGCTTCTACTTCATGGAGATGAACACGCGGCTGCAGGTCGAGCACCCGGTGACCGAGATGATCACCGGGCTGGACCTGGTGGAATGGCAGCTGCGCGTGGCTGCCGGGGAGCCGCTGCCGCTGCGCCAGGAACAGCTGGTCATCGACGGCCATGCGATCGAGGCGCGCATCTATGCCGAGGACCCGGACAAGGGCTTCCTGCCGTCCACCGGCAAGCTGCTGCACCTGTCGCCGCCGGCCGAGAGCGAGCATGTGCGCGTGGACACCGGCGTGGAGCAGGGCGATGCGATCACGCCGCACTACGACCCGATGATCGCCAAGCTGATCGTCTGGGACCGCACGCGCGAGGCCGCGCTGGCGCGCATGCGCCAGGCGCTGGCGCAGTACCGCGTGGTCGGCGTCGCCAACAACGTCGAATTCCTGTCGCGGCTGGTGGGCGTGCCGTCCTTCGCCAATGCCGACCTGGACACAGCACTGATCGAGCGCGAGCAGGCCAACCTGTTCCCCGAGAAGGCGGCGGTGCCCGACGAGGGCTGGCTGCTGGCCACGCTGGCCGAGCTGCAGCGCGAGGCGGCAGCCGCCGCTCGCTCGCCCGGGCGCGAATCGCCCTGGCGCATGCTCGACGGTTGGCGCCTCAACGGCCACGCCTCGCGCAAGCTCACGTTGCGCCATGAGGACACGGCGCGCACGGTGTCGGTGCAGGTGGTGAGCGGCGGGCATGAGATGGCGCTGGACGGGCCACCGCAGCTCGTGCGCGGCACTGCCGGCGCCAACGGCCAGTTGCATGCGCAGCTGGGCGAACGCCGCGTCCATGCCACCGTGGTGGTGGCCGGCGAGCGGCGTCATGTCTTCTTCGAAGGCCGCGCCTGGCCGCTGGTGCTGGTGGACACGCTGCATGCCGGCGGCTCCGGCGACGACGTCGGTGGCGGGCTGAAGGCGCCGATGCCGGGCAAGGTGATCGCGCTCATCGCCGCGGTAGGCGCCAGCGTCGACAAGGGCGCGCCGCTGCTGGTGCTGGAAGCGATGAAGATGGAACACACCATCAGCGCGCCCAAGCGCGGCACCGTCAAGGCCTTCCGCTA
>CAYUPF010000014.1:0-32754 GCA_964446545.1 uncultured Rubrivivax sp. | reverse complement strand
AGATGGAACACACCATCAGCGCGCCCAAGCGCGGCACCGTCAAGGCCTTCCGCTATGGCGTCGGCGAGCAGGTGGTCGACGGCGTCGACCTGGTCGACTTCGAGGGGGTGGAATGAGCCATCGCCGGGCCGTCCCAAGATGGGTCGCGCCCCCTTGGGGGGCCAGCGCCGCAGGCGCTTTGGGGGCAATATGACACACGTACGCATCGTCGAGATGGGGCCGCGCGACGGCCTGCAGAACGAGAAGCAGGTGGTGCCGCTCGCCACCAAGCTGGAGCTGATCGAGCGCCTGGCCGACGCCGGGCTGCGCGAGATCGAGGCCACCTCCTTCGTGTCGCCCAAGTGGGTGCCGCAGATGGGCGACCATGCCGAGCTGATGCGCACGCTCAAGCGCCGTGCCGGCGTCAGCTACCCGGTGCTGACGCCCAACCTGCAGGGCTTCGAGGCGGCGCTGGCGGCCGGTGCCGACCACGTGGCGGTGTTCGCCGCGGCTTCGGAGGCCTTCTCGAAGAAGAACATCAACTGCTCGATTGCCGAATCGATCGACCGCTTCCTGCCGGTGATGGCGGCGGCGCGCGATGCCGGCATCAAGGTGCGCGGCTACGTGTCCTGCGTGGTCGCCTGCCCCTACGAGGGCGTCGTTGCGCCGGCCAAGGTGGCCGAGGTGTCCGAGTGCCTGGCCGACATCGGCTGCTATGAAATTTCCTTGGGCGACACCATCGGCGTGGGCACACCGGCCTCGGTGACGCGCATGCTCGAAGCCGTGGCTGCGCGCGTGCCGGTCGATCGCCTGGCCGGCCACTACCACGACACCTGGGGCATGGCGGTGGCCAACGTGTATGCCTCCGTGCAGTTCGGGCTGCGCTGCTTCGACGCCTCGGTGGGCGGGCTCGGCGGCTGCCCCTATGCCAAGGGCGCCACCGGCAACGTGGCCACCGAAGACGTCGTCTACCTGCTGCACGGCATGGGATACGACACCGGCATTCACCTCGACAAGCTGGTCGACACCGCCGCCTGGATCAATGCGCAGCTCGGCCGCGAGCCGGTGTCGCGCGTCGCCCGGGCCACGCTTGCAAAGCGAAAGAACTGATGATCACCTTGTACCACTGCATGAGTGCGCGCTCGTTCCGGGCGCTGTGGATGCTCGAGGAAATCGCTCTGCCGCGCGAGCTGAAGATGCTGCCCTTTCCGCCGCGCGTGCTGAAGCCCGAGTACCTGGGCATCAACCCGCTGGGCACGATCCCGCTGCTCATCGACGGCGAATCCCGCCTTACCGAATCGGCGGCGATCTGCCAGTACCTGGCGGTGAAACATTCGCCGCGCGCGCTGAACGTCGAGCCCGACGAAAGCGGTTTCGCCGACTACCTGAACTTCCTGCACTTCGGCGAAGCGACGCTGACCTTCCCGCAGACGCTGCTGCTGCGCTACGGCCAGTTCGAGCCGCCCGAGCGCCGCCACCCGCAGGTGGTCGAGGACTACGGCAAGTGGTTCCTGGCGCGGCTGCGCACGCTGGAGCCGCGGCTCGAGGTTGCACCCTTCCTGGCCGCCGGCCGCTTCACCGCCGCCGATGTGTCGGTGGGCTACGCGCTGATGCTGGCCGAGGTGCTGAAGCTGGACAGGCGCTTCACGCCCGCGGTGGCAGCCTACTGGCAGCGGCTGCAGCAACGAGCGGCCTTCCAGAGCGCGTTGCGTGTGCAGGCGCTGGCCGCGAAGGAGCAGGGCGTGCCGACGGGGTTGCCGGTGGACGAATGAGAATGAAGCCCTGCGCGGTGTCGGCCTATATCCCCTGGCGCACCGCCTCGCCCAGCGTGATCACCGCCATCGCGTAGTAGCTCGACTGGTTGTAGCGCGTCACGACGTAGAAGTTCTGCGTGCCGGCCACGTAGCTGGGCGCGTCCGCGCCGTTCTGCAGCTCGACCAGCGCCAGCGCACCCTCGTGTGTGCGGGCGCGCGGCTCCAGTTCGGCGCCCAGTGAGCGCATCTGCTCGGCACTGAAGCTGGGCAGGATGTCCGGCGCCAGCAGCGTGGCACGCGCGCTGGTGTCCACCGGCACCGCCACCTCGTACTGCGTGGGCATGCCGCGCTGCCAGCCGAAGGCGGCCAGGTAGTTGGCGACGCTGCCGATCACGTCGGCCGCGCTGTCGGCCAGGTCGATGCGGCCGTCGCCGTCGAAGTCCACCGCGTAGCGGTTGATGCTGCTGGGCATGAACTGCGGCAGACCCATCGCGCCGGCGAAGGAGCCCTTGGGCACGGTCGGGTCCAGGCCTTCGCGCCGGCACAGCAGCAAGAAGGCCTCCAGTTCGTCGCGGAAGAAGGCGCTGCGGTCGCTGCGGCCGGTGGGGAAGTCGAAGCTCAGCGTCGCCAGCACGTCCAGCACGCGGAAGTTGCCGGTGACGCGGCCGTAGAAGGTCTCGACGCCGACGATGCCGACGATGATCTGCGCCGGCACGCCGTAGCGCTGTTCGGCGCGCTGCAGCCATGCGGCGTTGTCCTGCCAGAAGCGCATGCCGGCGGCAATGCGCTGCGGCTCGACGAAGCGGTCGCGGTAGGCGGCCCAGTTCTTCGCCGTGCCGGCCGGTGGCGGCATCATCAGCCGCTGTGCGGCCGGCTGGCGCCGCGCCAGCGCCAGCTGCGCCTGCACCCATTCGACCGGCAACTGCTGGCGCTCGGCCACCAGGGCCGCGAAGTCGCGCACGTCCTGGCGCGTGGCATAAGGCGCGGGGCTGCCCTCGGTGGCGGCCCTGTGCGCCTTGGCCGTCTGGGCCAGCGCGGCATCGGGCAGGGCCAGCGTGGCCACCAGCGCCAGCAGCAGCGGTCGGAGCATCGAAGCCATGGCCGATTATCGGCGCCCGGCCTGTGCCGCCAGCGCAGCGAAGCGTGGCCACCAGCCGCGCTCGAAGCCGGACCGGCCCGGCTGTGCATAGCGTGAGCGGTCCAGCGCCTCCAACTGCAGCGCCAGTGCTTCGCCGGACGCACCCAGGTGATCGCGCACGCGCTGCGCCCGCGTGCGCGGCGGGTCGTGCGGCTGCACCGGCACCTGCAATTGCGCCAGTCTTTCCAGCACCCGTCGCTGCAGCCGCTGCCACGGGTCCTGCCGATGGCGGTCCCACAGCGCCCAGCCGGCTGCAGCCAGGCTGCCGGCGCACAGCAAGGAGATCATTGCGAAGGCCAGGTCGTGCCAGCTGGGGGCATTGACGCCCAGGCTTTCCAGCAGCTTGAACTGCTGGCCGCGCGAGTAGTTCATGACCCACTGGTTCCAGCGGTTGTTGGCCAACTCCAGCATGCTGCGCAAGCTGGCCAGCAGCTGCGGGCTGACGCTGCCGATGGCGCCGGCCATCAGGCCCGGGCGCGGTACCAGGCTGGTGCCGCGCACGATGCGCTCCGGCGCCACCGCGGCGGTGGGGTCGGCGCGCAGCCAGCCCTGGCCCGGCTGCCAGTATTCGACCCAGGCGTGGGCATTGCTGTTGCGCACGATGTAGTAGCCGTCCACCGGGGTGGAGTCGGTGCCCTGGTAGCCGGTGACCACGCGCGCGGGCACGTCCATGGCGCGCAGCATCACCACCATGCTGGCGGCGAAGTGCTCGCAGAAGCCCAGCCGGCGGTCGAACCAGAACTCGTCGACCGCATGCTTGCCGTAGGTGCCGGGTTCCAGCGTGTAGATGAATTCGCCGGTGCGCAGGTGCGTCAGCAGCACCGACACCAGCGTGCGCGCGTCGGCCTGCGCCAGATCGCTCTGGCGGCGCAGCGCGGCGGCCCATTCCAGCGAGCGCGGGTTGTGGTCCGGCGGCAGCGCCAGGTACTCGCGCAGCGCCGGTGTCAGCTGCCGCGGGCCGTGGCGGTGCAGCAGCCAGGCCGCGGCTGCGAAGCGCAGCCGCTCGGCCACCGGCCGGTCGGTCTGCCATTGCAGGTCGTTGCGCAACCAGGCGTTCAGGCCCTCGATGCGCGGCGCGGCGTCGCCGACGTCGGGCGTCAACTCCAGCAGCGGCAGCAGCGCCAGGCGGCTGGGCTCGAGCGTCATCTCGTAGCGCAGCGGCTGGCCGAGCAGCTGCACTTCGGGCCGCATGCGCGACGGCGTGGCCGTGCCGCCGAGCTGGCGCGTCCATTCGCGGCCGTCGAAGCGCGACAGCACCGGCCCGCGGAAGTACATCGCCTCGGGCGGCGGCACGCGGCCGTCGAAGCGGATGCGAAAGGCGATCTGATCGTCGTTGGCGATCTCGGCCATCGCGCCCATGCGCATCGACCCCGACAGGCCGGTCTTGCCGGCGGCATCGTGAGGCACGCCCCACAACGGCCCGACGCGCGGGAACAGCAGGAACAGCGCCACCATCAGCGGCGTGCCCAGCACGGCGGCGCGCGCCGCCACCGCGCCGGCCTGGCGCAGCGAGGGTTTGCCCACCGGCATGTGTGCCAGCACCAGCGCGGTCAGCAGCCCCCACACCGACAGCAGCATCGCAGCGGCGGTGAGCAGCGACTGTGAATAGAGGAAGTTGGTCAGCACCAGAAAGAAGCCGAGGAAGAACACGACCATCGCGTCGCGGCGCGCGCGCAGCTCCAGCGTCTTCAGCGCCATCAGCACCACCAGCAGCGTGACGCCGGCCTCCTTGCCGAAGAGCGTGCGTTCGCTCCACAGCGTCAGCATCACCGCCACCAGCAGTACGCCGGCCACCGACCAGCGGCTGGGCAGTGGCGCGTTGCTCAAGGCCAGCTGCGCGCGCCAGAACAGCATCAGCGCGGCCAGCGCCATGCACCAGGCCGGCAGATGCGCCAGGTGCGGCAGCACGGTCCAGCCGATCACCGCCAGCTGGAACAGCGTGTCGCGGCTGTCGCGCGGCAGATGGCCCCAGCCCGGCCAGGCGGCGCGCAGCGAGTGGCTCAGTGCCACAGCGCCAGCTCGCGCAACAGGCGGCGCTGGTGGGCGTCGCCGCGGTCGGGGGCGATGTGCGCTCCGGGCAGCCGCAAGCCGTAGACCAGGCCCTGCCGTTCGGCGGCCAGCACCCAGGCGGCCAAGCGCGACAGCCGTGCTTCGGCATCGCCGGCTGCCGCCGTGGCTTGCCAGTCGAGCCACAGCTCACGGCTGTTCTCGGCAGTGGTCTCACGGCTGACCAGCTGGCCGCTGCGCGCCACCTTCTTCCACACCACCTGGCGCAGCCCGTCGCCGCGGCGCCAGGCGCGCACGCCGTCGAGTTCGCTGCCCTGGCCCTGGCGCACCAGCGGCGCGCCGCCGGGCGCACTTTGAGCCGGCGGCAGCGGCGGCGCCGGCTGCTCTGGCTGCGGATAGGCCAGCACCGGGCTGGCCGGTCGCCAGTGCGTCCAGGCGCGGAACAGCCCGAAGGGAAAGCGCGTCTCCACCACCAGCCGTGGCAACGCATGCCAGCCGCGCGTGGCCGGCACGATGCTCAGGCTGGCACTGGCCTGGCCGAGCGCGGGCACGTCGCACCAGGCGCTGCCCTGACCGCGCCGTGGTTCGTGCAGGCGCAGGCCGACGCCGTGGCGCGCGCCGCCGCGGTTGGACATCACCACCTCCAGCAGCGCCGGCTCGCCGGCGAACACCGCTGCAGCCGGGCGCAGCCGCAGTGTCAGGCCGCGCAGCGTGCCGTGCGTCATGTGAATCGACACCAGGCCGCTGCCGGCGAGCAGGAAGGTCAGCACGTAGCCGAGGTTGAGCTGGTAGTTGATGGCCGACACCAGCATCACCAGCAGCGTCAGTCCGAAGGCCCAGCCGCCCTTGGTGGGCAGGATGTAGATGTTTTGCTGGCTCAGCGTCCAGGTGTCGGTGACCGGGTGCCGCGCCAGCCACCAGTGGCGCAAGCGTGCGCGCAGACCGCCTTGGCGTTCCCGGCGCCCTAAGACAGGCCATCGAGCGACCGCCGCGGATCCGGCTTTGCCGGTCCGCCAGCGGTGCCCCCCTGGGGGGGCGGCCGAAGGCCGTAGGGGGGGGGTCACGGTATCGGCGTGGCCTCGACCATCGCCCGCACCTGTTCGATGGCGCCGCGCCCCGCGCCCGGAATCGGCTGCAGGCGGTGGGCGATGGCCTGCGGCAGGATGGCCTGCACGTCGTCGGGGGCGACATAGTCGCGCTGTGCCATCAGCGCGCGTGCCTTGGCCACGCGCAGCACGGCGATGCCGGCGCGCGGGCTCAGGCCGTCGATGAACCACTGGCCCGAGCGCGTGGCGGCGATCAGCGTCTGCAGGTAGTCGAGCAGCGCCTCCGAGGCCAGCACCTCGCGCACGGCGAGCTGCGCCTGTTCCAGCTCGCCGGGCTGCATCAGCGCCGGCAGCCGCGTGATGGCCTCGCGCCGGTCCTCGCCGACGAGCAGCGCGCGCTCCGAGGCGCGGTCGGGGTAGCCGAGCGTGATGCGCAGCAGGAAGCGGTCGAGCTGCGATTCGGGTAGCGGGTAGGTACCCAGCTGGTCGGTCGGGTTCTGCGTGGCGATGACGAAGAAGGGCCGGGGCAGCGGGCGCGTCTCGTTCTCCACCGAGACCTGCTGCTCTTCCATCGCCTCGAGCAGCGCGCTCTGCGTCTTCGGGCCGGCGCGGTTGATCTCGTCGGCCAGCAGCACCTGTGCGAACACCGGGCCGGGGTGGAAGACGAATGCCTCCTTGCTGCGCTCGAACACGCTGACACCCACCAGGTCGGAGGGCATCAGGTCGGCGGTGAACTGCACGCGCGAGAACTTCAGCCCCAGGCACACCGCCAGCGCATGCGCCAGCGTGGTCTTGCCGACGCCGGGCACGTCCTCGATCAGCAGGTGGCCGCCGGCCAGCAGGCAGGCCACACAATCCTCGATCTGCGAGCGCTTGCCGACGATGACCGTGGAGATCTGGTCCACGAGGCGCGAGATCTGGCGCGCTACACTCGAATTCATTCATCACACGTTAACCGAAAACATACTCCAGGCACGCCATGAGCACCGCTTACTACAGTCATCCGGAGTGTCGTTTGCACGATATGGGTGCAGGCCACCCCGAATGCCCGCAGCGCCTGGACGCCATCTCCGACCACCTGCGCGCCACCGGTCTGGACATTGCGCTGGACTTCCATGACGCGCCGCAGGTCACGCTGGAGCAGCTGTCGCGCGCCCACGTCAGCGGCTACGTGGCCGAGGTGCTCGACCACATGCAGCGAGTGCGCGACGAGGGCGAGCACTATGCGGTCGACCCCGACACCACGGTGGGCAGCGGCACGCTGCAGGCCGCGCTGCGCTCGGCCGGCGCCGCCGTGGCCGCCACCGACGAGGTGCTGTCCGGCCGCGCCAGCAACGCCTTCTGCGCGGTGCGCCCGCCCGGCCACCATGCCACGCGCGACCAGGCGATGGGCTTCTGCTTCTTCAACAACGTCGCCGTGGCGGCGCGCCACGCGCTCGACGTGCACGGGCTGCAGCGCGTGGCCATCGTCGACTTCGACGTGCACCACGGCAACGGCACCGAGGACATCATCGCCAACGACGAGCGCGTGCTGATGGTCAGCTTCTTCCAGCACCCGCTGTACCCGTTCAGCGGCGGCACGCCGCTGGGCACCAACATGATCAACCTGCCGATCCCGGCCTACAGCCGCGGCGGCGCGGTGCGCGAGCTGATCGAGATGATGTGGATGCCGCGGCTGGAGGAGTTCAAGCCGCAGATGATCTTCATCTCCGCCGGCTTCGACGCCCACCGCGAGGACGATCTGGGCCAGCTCGGCCTGGTCGAGGCCGACTACGAATGGATCACCTCGCGCGTCAAGTCGGTGGCCGAGCGCCACGCGCAGGGGCGCATCGTCTCCTGCCTGGAAGGCGGCTACAACCTCGGCGCGCTGGCGCGCAGCGTGGCGGCGCACCTGCGCGTGCTGGCGGAAATCTGATGGCGCCCCGGCGTGGCCGGGCGATGAAGCTCCAAGCATGCAGAACCTGAAATCGCTGCAGCAGGCGCTGACCGAGCTGACGCCACAGGCTGCGATGGTCGAGCTGGCCGTGCTCGCCGGCTCGCTGGCCGCTGCCTACGGCCTGGTGTGGCTGCTGTACCGCGGTACGCAAAGCAGCGGCCGCAGCATCTGGTTCGGCGTGCGGCTCTACGACGGCGTGCTGTTCCCGCTGACCGCGCTGCTGGCCGGCGTGATCACGCGCTGGGGGTTGAAGGATCTGCTGCCGGTCGGCCTGCTGCGTCTGGCCGTGCCGATCCTGGTCAGCCTGGTGCTGATCCGCCTGAGCGTGCAGGTGCTGCGCACCGCCTTCCCCAGCTCGACGCTGGTGCGCCGGCTCGAGCGCACCGTGTCGTGGATGGTCTGGGGCGGGCTGGTGCTGTGGCTCACCGGCGCGCTGCCCTTCCTGATGGAGGAACTGGACGGCGTGCAGTGGCGCATCGGCGGCACCAGCGTCACGCTGCTGATGATGCTGCAGGGCGCGCTCAGCGCCGGCGCGGTGCTGCTGCTGGTGCTGTGGCTGTCGGCGACCATCGAGTCGCAGCTGCTCAAGGGCGCGGTGGCCAGCAGCGTCTCGGCGCGCAAGATGGCGGCCAATGCCACGCGTGCGATGCTGCTGCTGGTCGGCGTGCTGGTGGCGCTGACGGCGGTGGGCATCCCGATCGGCGCGCTGTCGGTGCTGGGCGGCGCCATCGGCGTGGGCATCGGCCTGGGCCTGCAGAAACTGGCCGCCAACTACGTCAGCGGCTTCGTCGTGCTGGCCGAGCGCTCGCTGCGCATCGGCGACCTGGTGCGCGTCGACGGCTTCGAAGGCTACATCACCGACATCAAGACGCGCTACACGGTGATCCGTGCGCTCAGCGGGCGCGAATCGATCGTGCCCAACGAGATGATGATCACGCAGCGTGTCGAGAACCTGTCGCTGGCCGACCGCAACGTGCTGGTCAGCACCGTGGTGCAGGTGGCCTACGGCACCGACCTGGACAAGCTGATGCCCGAGCTGGCGGCGGTGGCGCGCACCGTGCCGCGCGTGCTGTCCGACCCGGGGCCGGGCGTGCAGCTGTCGGCCTTCGCGCCCGACGGGCTGGAGCTGACGCTGAGCTTCTGGATCTCCGACCCGGAGAATGGGCAGGGCAACGTGCGCTCGGCGGTGAACCTGGCGCTGCTGCAGGCGCTCAATGCGCGCGGCATCGAGATTCCGTACCCGCAGCGCGTGTTCCGCACGCTGCCATCGCCGCCCGCGCCTCAGCCCGGGAACAGCGCATAGGGCTGCGGCGGCGGCTTGCCCGGCGGCAGTGCGGCCGGGGCCGGCTGGCCCGCCGGGCCCATCGCCTTCAGGTAGGCATAGAGGGCCTTGCGGTCGTTCACGGTCATCGCCTGCACGTTGAACCAGGGCATCGGCGGGCGCGGACGCATCGTGTCCACGTACTTCAGCCACTGCGCCTCGGACAGGTTGGCGACGAACAGCCGCAGGTTGGTGCCGTAGGTGGTGCCCCAGGGCCCGCTCCAGCCGAAGCCGTCGCCGGTGAGCCACAGCTTTTCGTCGACCCGGCCCTGTGCGGGCAGGTAGCCGGGCGTGTGGCAGTCGTTGCATCCGGCGATCTTGACCAGATAGCGGCCGCGTTCGACCAGTTGCTTGTCGGCGCCCTTGGGCGCGTCGGCCTGTGCCGCGGCCTGCAGCAGCAGCAATGCGGTGGCACCCAGCAGGGCCGGCAGCCGCGTGGTCCTTGTCTTCATTCGTGCTCTCCTCAGAGGAAGGGTTTCAGGTAGGGCGTCGTCGCCTCGAGCGCCAAGCTCAGCGCCGCCGCCAGCGCCGCGGCAACGGCCGTGGCCGTGGTGATCCAGTGGAAAGACCGGCCGTTCATGGGTAGGCCTCGCTCGGCAAACCGAAGTCCTGCGCCAGCTGCGCCCAGGTCTTGTGCGGCAGGTGCGGCCGGATGTGCGTCATCAGCCCCAGGAAGGCCTCCGGCGGCGTGTCGGAGCGCATGCCGCCGACGACGGCGTGGCGTTCGGCCGGTGTCAGCGCCGGCAGCATCCAGCGCCCGACCAGCAGGTGTTCGCTCGGGTCGATCGAGGCCATCAGACGGCCGTGCAGCTGCATCAGCTCGGCGTCGCTGTAGTGCGCCCACAGCGCGGCGTTGTGCGCCGTCTCCTCGATGTACATATGCTGGAAGTTGTCGGCGACGAACAGCGCCAGGTGGCGGTACAGCCGCAGCGCCAGTGCGGGCGCTGCAGCGGCGCGCAAGGTGGCGACCTCGTCACGCAGCTCGGCGATGCTCTGCAGGTGCTCCTCGTGCTCGTGCGCGATGCGCTTCGATCCGGCCGGCTGGCGCGCCTCGATCGCCGGATGCATGAACTCGTTCTCGTGCTGCACGTGACCTTGGCACAGCGCCAGTAGTTGATCGCACTGCGCCAGCGTCTGCTGCAGCTCGTCGGCATCGTCCAGGTCGATGCGGCCGACGCGGCACAGCGTATCGCACATGAAGTTGCGCAGCGCCTTGTGGATGGGCGCGTACAGGTCCACGCGCGGCGCGGCGTGGGCGGTGTGCTGGGCTTGCGGGCGTGGGGCGATGGCGGCGGTGTTCATGCTCGTGTCCTTCGTGAGGTTCGGAGTTGTGGATGGCATGTCGAGCGGTGCTCGACATGCTTCGCAGTGTTCCCGTCGCGGGCCTGGCGCACATCGCCCGAAGGAGCCAGCCGCGGTCGCGCGGCGGGCCATGCTTGGAGGCTCATGGCGACTGACGATCGAGCGCATGGAAACCCGGCGACGGTTCTCGGCGCATAGCAGTCGTCCGTTTCTGTGTTTCTGTTCTGCGCGGGCCGAGGACTGGGGTGCGAATCCGCTCCTGCCTGGGGCATAGCCCCAGGCGCTCGCCAGGCACAAACAGTCCCCCGGACTGTTTGTGTCCGGGCTCTCTCCCCCGGGCCAGGCTGACGCCTGACCCTCCTCCTCTACCTCGCGGATTTGCACCCCCAGTCCTCGGCTGGCCACCACCGCGCTGTTCGCGGCCGCACCAATGCCAACACAACACCCGAGCCCCGCATCGGCAATCGCCGCCGTGTGCCAGGCCGCGAGTGGTTTGCGAGTCTTGCGCTTGTCGACGTCGCACAGCGTTGAGTTCGTGCCTCGGGCTTGACTTGGCTGTTCACCATGCCGGCGCGCCACGGCGGTGACCGGCCGAGGATGGCGGGTGAGCGAATCCGCGAGGTAAAGGAGGAGCCCGGGCGTCAGACCGGGCGGGGGACAGGAGCGGATTCGCTCACCCGCCGTCCTCGGCCCGCGCAGAACAACAACGAACTACCGCTGTGCGCTGTCATCGTTCCGTCAGTTGTCGATCGGCACCGGTCTCGCGGTGCACACCGCCACCATCTGCATCGCTTCGCTGCCATGGTTGACGAACTGGAAGGGCCGGTGCGGCGGCACCAGCACCGTGCAGGGCGCGGCAAAGCGCTGCGGGCCGCCGTCGATGAGCAGCTTGCCGCAGCCCGACAGCACCAGCACCACCAGCTCGCCGTCGTGCTGCTTCTCGACGCTGTGGGCGCCCGGTTCCAGGCGGCGCATCCAGACCTCGAAGGCCATCACGCCCAGGCTGCGGTCGGCGGCGGCGAAGCGCTGCTCGCCGTCGCTGCGCTGCTGCTTCAGGTGGGCATGGTGGACGATGTGCATGGCGGTCCGGGCGGTGTCATCGCTGCCGAATGTGCCCGGCGCCGCGGCGCGGCGCATCGCCCGAAAGAGCCATCGCCGCCGCAGCCGCGGCGGCGTGGCGGCTGCGCCAGAATCGTCGCATGCTGTTGCAGGAAGCCCCTCCCGCCTTTGCGCTGGCGAAGATCCAGCCGCCGCGTTCGCGCGCGGCGCTGGTCGAGCGCCAGGCGCTGGAACGCGCGCTCGGTCAGGCGCTGCAGCAGCACAAGCTGACGCTGCTGCTGGCGCCGGCCGGCTACGGCAAGACCGCGGCGTTGACGCGGCAGATCCGCCAGCTGCCCGAGGGCTGCGCGCTGGCCTGGGTCAGCGCCGACGAGGACGACCCGCTGCAGCGCTTCCTGGGCTGCCTGACGGCCGCGCTCGAACCCTTCGACCTGCCGTGGCGCGTCGCGCCCGAGGCGCTGGCCACGCTGGCGCAGGCCGAGCGTGGCCTGGGCGACGTCGCCAGCGAGCTGGTCAACGCGCTGGCCGCGGCCGAGCTGCCGCGCGGGCTGATCGTGATCGACGACCTGCACCGCATCAACGACCCGCAGGTCTTCGAGCTGCTGCACAGGATGCTGGAGCGCTGGCCCGAGCGCTGGGGGCTGGTGCTGGCCGGCCGCACCGAGCCGCCGCTGCCGCTGGCGCGGCTGCGCGCCGCCGGTGAGCTGGCCGAATTCGGCCAGCGCCAGCTGCGCTTCAGCCCGGCCGAGGTGGATGCGCTGCTGGCGTCGAGCGGGCAGCCGGCCGAACCGGAACACATCCGTGCGCTGTTGCAGCGTACGCACGGCTGGGCGGCCGGCCTGCGGCTCAGCATGGCGGCGGGGCCGGCGCCGGCGGCGCGCCGCGCTGGCCACACGACGCAGCGTCACCTCTTCGACTATCTGGCCACCGAGGTCTTCGAGGACATGCCCGAAGCGCTGCAGCGCTTCCTGCTGCGCTGCGCCGTGCTGCCCGAGCTGAACGCCGAGCGCTGCGCGGCGCTCAGCGGCGATGCGCAGGCCGCGCGGTTGCTGGAGGAGGTGGAACGCCGCGGTCTGTTCGTCAGCGTGCTCGACACCGAGCCGCTGACAGTGCGCCTGCACGACCTGTTCCGCGACTTCCTCGAAGACCGCTTGCTGCGCCTGCACCCCGACGAGCTGCCCGGCCTGCTGCGCCGCGCCGCGGAGCACGAGCCGGACCTGTCGCGTGCCGTCGGCTACCTGACGCGCGCCGGTGCCTGGGACGAGGCGGCGCGCGCGCTGGCGATGCGCGGCCCGGAGCTGCTGGCGGTGGGCGGGGGCCCGGGGCTGGGGCGCATGCTGGCGCTGTTTACGCCGGCGCAGTTCGAGCGCTACCCGGAGCTGCATCTGCTGCGCGGGCTGCTGGCCTTCAGCGGCTACGACTGGGACACCCTGCACAGTGCCATGCTGCTGGCGGCCGAGGGCTATGCGCGCGCCGGCCGTCAGCGCGACGAGACGGTGGCCCGCGCCTATGCCTGTGTCGGGATGCACCATGTCGGCCGTATGCAGCAGGCCGGCATCGAGTTGGAACGGCTGCGCGCGCTGCCGCTGGACGACGCGGCGCGGGCGGTGATCTTCTACATCAGTGCCTGGGATGCCTTTGCCGTCGAGCGCAGCGCCGACGTGGCGGCCATGGTGGCCGAGATGCTCGACTGCCTGGAGCGCATCCCCGACGTGCGGCTGTGGCTGCAATGCGCCAATCTGAGCCTGCTGGTCGGGCTGCCGCGCATCGGCCCGTTGCTCGACCGCTTTGCCGAGGGCGTGGCGCGTGTCGCCGGGCAGGCGCCGTCGCAGCTGCGCGCGGCGATGTTCCACGTGCGCGCCGGCCAGGCCATCGGCGCCGGTCGGCTGGACGAGGCCTGGGACTGGCTGCAGCGTGCCGATGCCGACTGCCATTGGCTGGGCCGCCCGCGCATGCTGATGACCGACAACGGCCTGCTGCACGTGCTGGTGCACGCCATGCGCGGTGAAGCCGAGGAGTCTTTCAGGCATGGCCAGCAGACCTATCAGGACGTGATGCAGAACAGCGCACCCAGCCACCGCCGCGTTCATCTGTCCGATGTGCTGGCCGTGCGCCAGCGGGCGGCGTGGCTGCTGGGCGACGGCGCCAATCTGCGCCGCGCCGACCAGTTGCTGCGCGAGGCGGCCGATCCCACCGAATGGCCTTCGGCCGTGCGCTTGCGCGCCTGGAGCCGTGCCTTCGTTGCGCTGCTCGACGAGCGGCTGGCCGAGGCGCGCGATCTGCTCGAACCGATCGCCTGCTCGGCGGAGTGCCACCGCTTCTACGGCAGCGCACAGGCGCGCCTGATGCTGGCCGATGTACAGGCCCGCCTGGGCGAGCCGGATGCGGCCGCGGCGACGCTGCGGCCCTGGCTGGACGAGGCGGCGCAGGGCGGCGACATCGGTGGCGCGCTGTTTGCCGGTGCGCCGGTGCTGCAGCGCCTGGCCGAGCGCGACTGGGGCAACCGGCTGACGAGCGCGCAACGCAGCCTGCTGCAGCAGGTGGCTGCGCTGCTGCAGGCCGGCGCAGACAGCCCACCGCAGCCGGCGGCGGTGGCTGCGGACGGCCGCCCCGCCGCGCCGCTGGCCGGGCTGAGCGAGCGCGAGCGCGAGGTGCTGCAGCGCCTGGCCGCCGGCGACAGCAACAAGCTGATCGCGCGTGCCTTCAGCTTGAGCCCGCACACCGTCAAGCGGCATGTGGCCAACATCCTCGACAAGCTGGGCGTGGACACGCGCGGCCAGGCGGCCGCGCGCTGGCGCGAAGGGGGGCCTTGATCAGGCGGCCGGCTCCTGCGCCTTCACAGCAGCTCCTCGCTGACGAACAGCGACAGCAACGAGCTTTTCAGCTGCAGCCCGAGGCCGGCGCCGGGCTCGGCCAGGAACACCTGCTCGGTGTTGCCGTCGCGCGCCACCCATTCGATACCGTGCTCGGCACGGCGCACGCGGTAGGTACTGGAGGCGTGGGCGCGCAGCAGCAGGCTGCGCAGCTGCCAGGCCAGCTCGGGCGAATCGATGAGCAGGCCCAGTTCGGTGTTGGCATAGGCCGAACGGCCGTCCATGTTCATCGAGCCCAGCAGCAGCCAGCGCCGGTCGGCCAGCGCCACCTTGGCATGCAGCCGCCCGTCCGAGGAGCGGAAGTCGCCCAGCACGCCGGCCTTGCGGCTCAGGCCCGGGCTCAGCTCGTGCAGCGTCACGCCCATGTCGAGCAGCGCCGCGCGGTAGCGCGCATAGGCCTGGTGCACCACCGGCTCGTCGGTCGCGGCCATCGAGTTGGTGAGCACGCTGACGCGAACGCGCGCCGCCGTGGCCTCGCGCAGCATGGCCATGCCGCGCACGCCGGGGATGAAGTAGGGCGAGACGATCACCACTTCCGAGCGCGCGCTGCGCAGCTGCTCCAGCCCCTGGCCGAGCGCGCTGTCGGCGAGCACCGGCGAGCGCAGCACCTTGTCCGGCGCATCGGCCAGCACCTGCACGCGGGCGAACACCAGCTCCAGGTGGCCGGTATCGAGCTGGCGGCCGACCGCGCCCAGGCCGAGCACGTCGCGTGCGCTCGGCGCAGCGGGGGGCGGGGTGCCGCTCAGCGGCGTCGCGGCCGCGTAGCTGCCCTGCAGCTGCTGCAGCGGTACGGCGTGGGCACTGTGCCAGTAGCGCTCGAACACCTGGCGCAACTCGGGCAGCGCGGCGCCGGTGCACAGGATGTCCATGTCCACGAAGTTGGCGGCGCTGGCCTTCATGAAGTATTCGTCGCCGATGTTGCGCCCGCCGGTGATGGCGATCTGGCCGTCGGCGATGAACAGCTTGTTGTGCATGCGCCGGTGCATCTGCTCGAAGCGGCCCGGGCTGAACAGCAGCCGGGCGATCGGCGAGCCTGCACGCAGCGGCAGCGGGTTGAACAGCCGCACCTCGACGCGCTCGTGCGCCGCCAGTGTGGCCAGCAGCGCGGCCACGCCGGTGCTGTGCAGGTCGTCGAGCAGCAGACGCACGTGCACGCCGCGCTGCGACGCATCGCGCAGCGCGCGCACGAACTGGCGGCCGGCGCTGTCGTCGGCGAGCACGTAGACCTGCAGGTCCAGCGTGCGCTCGGCGTGGCGCGCCAGCGCCAGGCGCGCGTCCAGCGCATGGTCGCCGCCGGGCAGCAGGCGCAGTCCGGTCAGCGCCTGCTTGCCCGGCGGCGTGGAATCGGCGGCGATGCGCGCCAGCGCCGTGTCTTCCAGGCGTTGCGGCACCGGCGCGGCAGCGCCGGCCTGGGGCTCGGGCGGGCTGGCACAGGCGGCCAGCGCCAGCGCAAGCAGCGCGGCGCCGAGCAGGCGCATCGGGGGGTGGGCGGTGGCAGTCATCGACGCTCTCCTGAACACGGCGCATGGCGGCCGTGTCGATGTCAGGCAGTGTCGGATCCGCCGCGCCGCGGCACATCGCTCGATGGAGCCAGTCGACCGGTGCCGGCGGGCCATTGCCGCCGGGCCATCGTCGCCTCAGCGTTGCGAGCGCAGCCAGGCCGCCGCTTGGCCGCGCGTCTGCAGGTCCAGCTTGTCCAGGATGTTGGCGACGTGGCGCTTGACGGTGTGCGGGCTCAGTTCCAGAGCACGCGCGATCAGCTTGTTGCTGTGGCCGGCGGCGATGCGCTCCAACACCTCGGCCTCGCGTGCGCTCAGCAGCGGCAGCGCCGCGGCGCGGGCCGGGACGGGCGACGCGACGCGGCGCAGCTGCAGCGCACGCTCGGCCCACTGCTTCAGCCGTTGCTGCTCCGGTGCCGCCAGCCGGGCGCGCCAGTCGGCCTGCGCCAGCGCCTGCAGCACCTCCGGCCCGGCGAGCAGCACGGGGGCCAGCTCGGTGGCGTCGTCGGTGGCTTGTAGCGCCGGGCGCAGGCATTCGGCCGCTGCGGCCTGGCCTTCGCTGCGCAGCAGCGCCGCGGCCAGGCGCAGCCGCGTCTCCACGCCCAGGCCCAGGCGGCTGAGTAGGGCTTCGTGCGTCAGCGCCGCGCGGCGCAGTGCAATGGCCTGCGCCGTCGGGCCCGTGGCGTCCGCCAGATAGGCCGGCAGCAGCTCGGCCTGCACCCGCGCCGGCGCACCGACGTCGTGCTGCGGCACCTGGGCGAGCTCGTTCAGGCGCTGGCGCAGCAGCGCCGTCCGGCCGAGCAGCGCGGCCAGGCGGATCTCGTGCGTCAGCAGCACGGTCTGCACGATGCGGCGGCGCGGCCCGTCCGGCTCGTCCTCCAGCAGCTCATAGGGCCGGCGCGCCGCAGCCAGGGCTGTGTCGGCCTCGCCGCGCAGCGCGTGCAGCAGCGCGCGGCACAGCTGCGTCTGCGTCAGCAGGCTGCGCGACTGGCCGAGCCAGCGGATGTCCTCCTCCATCGCACGCAGCAGCGCTTCGGCGTCGTCGGGCCGGCCGGCCCAGGCGGCCAGCTGGGCCTGCACCGTGAAGGCGATGATGCGCAGCGGCGAGTTGCCCTCGCCGGCATGGCGCAGCGCGCCTTCGGCATAACGCTGCAGCGCCGGCACGATGCCGGGCAAGCCCAGGTAGCGGGCCACCGGCGATGCCCGGTACCAGCCGATGGCGCTGTCCAGCCGCTCGACCACCGCCAGCTCCTGCTGCAGCCGTGCCGCCACCGCGTCCAGCGGCCCCTGATCGAGCGCCTGCCAGACACGCGCATGCAGCGCGCAGGCGAGGGCGTCGTCGCCCAGCGGCTGCGCCAGCAGCGGCGGCAGCAGCGCCGCGCTGGCGGCATCGCGGCCGGCGGCGCTGAGCGCGATGGCCTCGTAGGCCGTCGCCAGCTGTTGCGAAGCCAGATCACCGTCGCGTGCGAAGCCGGCCGCGGCGCGCTGCATGGCCTCGCACATCGCATCGAAATCCCACAGCGCCCAGGCCGCCATGCCGCGCAGCAGCTGCAGTGGCGGCTCGTGCCGGCCGGGCGGGAACTGCTCGATCAGACGCAGCACCGGGGCGATCACGCCGTGCGTGATCAGCGCCGGGCCTTCGGCGCGCAACAGCGCCGCCGCCTCGTCGCCGGCGCCGGCGCGCAGCAGGTAGCCGATGCGACGTGTGGTGTCCTCCTCGCCGGCGGCGGCGCGCTTCAGCAGCTCGGGCAGTTCGTGGGGCAGCTCGCGCTGCAACCGGTCTTCGAGGAAGTCGCGGAACAGGTCGTGCAGCCGCAAGGTCAGCTCCGCGCCTTCGAGCGTGCTGACGAACAGGCCACGCGCTTCGATCTCCTCCAGCCAGCGCGGGGCGCGCGGGTCCCGCGCCACCGGCACGCAGCGGCTGGCGCTGAGCTCGGGCAGCACCGAGCAGCGCAGCAGGAACAGCCGCAGCTCGGTGGGCATGTGCTGCAGCACCTCGGCCGCCAGGTAGTCGAAGACATGCCGGTCCAGCGCCGCCGAGCGCAGCGTGGCTGCGGCCGGGCGGCCATCGGACAGCGTGTTCAGCGCCAGGCGCAGGCCCACCGCCCAGCCCTGTGTGCGCGCCATCAGCTGCGCCGCGCTGACACGCGCGTCGGCCGCGGGCGTGGCCTGCAGCAGCGCCTCGACCTCGCTGGCGTCGAACTGCAGGTCGTGCTCGCGGAATTCGGCCAGCTCGCCCTGCACGCGCAGCCGCGCCAGCGCCAGCGGCGGCGTCGCGCGGCCGGCCAGCACCAGCACCCAGCCGGCCGGCAGGCCCGGCAGCAGCAGGTCCACGAACTCGAACAGCTTCGGGTCGCCGACCCGGTGCAGGTCGTCGAAGACGATGACGCCGCGCGGCGCCTCGCAGGCCGCCAGCGTGTTGAGCAGTTCGTCGGCGGCTTCGCGCCGCTGGTTGCGCGTGCCGGCGGCGCGCACGCCCAGCGCATCGGGGTCGGAGCGCCAGGGCGGGTCGAAAGGCTCCAGCGCCGCGCACAGGCAGGCCAGCAGGCGCTGCAGGTCGTCGTCCTCGTCGCAGCTGATCCAGGCCAGCGCGCTGCCTTCGGGCAGCCGCGCGATCTGCCGCGTCAGCGCG
Organism: uncultured Rubrivivax sp.; assembly: GCA_964446545.1. Classification (GTDB taxonomy): domain Bacteria; phylum Pseudomonadota; class Gammaproteobacteria; order Burkholderiales; family Burkholderiaceae_C; genus Rubrivivax. Next base: position 14,208 of record CAYUPF010000014.1, on the reverse strand, counting down.
GCGGTCTTGCCGAAGCCGGCCGGCGCGGTGACCAGCACCAGCCGCTGCAGGCGCAGCGCGGCGTCGAGCCGGGCTTCCAGCGCCGGCCGGGCGATGGAGCCCGGGCGCTGCCGCGGCGGTTGGATCTTGGTGCGTGCAAAGCTCAAGCTGCTGTCTCCGTCGTGCGAATTCTGCAATGCCGCGGCGCGATGCACTCGCCGACGTTTGCCTGAGGCAATAGAAATCATTATCATTAGCAGCTTCTAGCAGCCAGCCACGTTTGCGCCTTCAGCGCGCATCCGCCGCCCGCCAACGTTTGATTTCGGTTGCCGTGCCCCGCACGGCAACCAGCCGCGGCCGGGCAGCCTGCCAGCCCCGCGGCATCGATCCTGGAGAGCTGGCAAGTGCAGAACAGAAAGAAGATCCGTCGTTGGGTGTGCTGCGGCAGCGCGCTGTGCTGGCTGGCGCCTTTGGCGCAGGCACAGGTGAGCCCCGCAGGGCCGGTGACCAAGCTGCCCGAGGTGGCCATCAGCGCCACCGGCTTCGAGGAGAACACCGCCGAGGTGCCGGCGACGATCTCGACCATCGACGCGCAGCAGATCAACCGCGGCCTGGTGCGCACGCTGCAGGACCTGCTGCGCTACGAGCCCGGCGTGTCGGTCAACAGCGACCCCAACCGCTTCGGCGCCAACAGCATCAACATCCGCGGCCTCGAAGGCAACCGCGTGCAGATGCTGGTCGATGGCATCCGTGCGCCCAGCCTGTTCCAGTTCGGCATCGGGCCCTTCAACACCTCGACGCGCTCCTTCGTCGACCTGGACAGCCTGAAGCGCGTGGAAATCCTGCGCGGCCCGGCCTCCAGCCTGTACGGCTCCGACGCGCTGGGCGGTGTGGTCTCGTACCTGACCAAGGACCCGCTGGACTACCTGGACCTGACGCAGTCGCCGTTCTACGGCGCCTTCAAGAGCGGCTTCGCCAGCGCCGACACCGGCTGGGCCAACACCGGCACCTTGGCCTACGGCACGCAGGAATGGCAGGCGATGGCGCTGTACACCTACTTCACCGGCCACGAGCAGAAGAACATGGGCACGGACGGCTCGACCGGCCCGTCGCGCACCGAACCCAACCCGCAGGACATCCGCCAGCAGAACCTGCTGCTCAAGGGCGTTTACCAGCCGGCCGCCGGCCACCGCGTGCGCGCGGTCTACGAATGGTTCGACCGCAACAACAGCATCGACGTGCTCAGCCTGAACGGATCGACGCCGCGCACCAGCAGCCTGACCGGCGACGATCAGAACAACCGCCAGCGCTACAGTCTGGACTACGCCTACACCAACCCCGAGCGCGGCTGGCTGGCCGGCTTCAATGCCAACCTGTACCAGCAGACATCGACCACCGACTCGGCATCGGAGGAATACCGCAGCAACACCTCGGTCACCTGCTCGGGCGTGGCCAACGGCGTCAACAACTGCTTCATCCCGCGGCAGTTCGATTTCGAGCAGCGCATCACCGGGCTGACCGCGCAGCTGGAAAGCCTGCTCGACGGCGACGGCATCCAGCAGCGCATCCTGTGGGGCATCGACCTGTCGGACACCGACTCCAGCGCACTGCGCGACGCCACCATCTACAACCAGACCACCGGCACCAGCACCAAGACGCTGGCCGGCGACACCTTCCCGGTGCGCGACTTCCCCAACACCAGCACGCGGCAGCTCGGCTTCTACGTGCAGGACCAGATCTCGCTGCTCAACGACCAGTTGGTGGTCACGCCCGGGCTGCGCTACGACGACTACCAGATGAAGATCCACCCGGATTCGATCTACCTGGGCAACGTGCCACCCGGCGTGCAGGCCAAGGACTTCTCCGACAGCGCCTGGTCGCCCAAGCTGGCGTTGATGTATCGGATCAACCCGGACTTCAACGTCTACGGCAACTACGCCTTCGGCTTCCGCGCGCCGCCCTTCGACGACGTCAACGCCGCCTTCCGCAACCCGATCCAGTCCTACGTGCTGGTGCCGAACCCGAATCTGGTGTCCGAAACCAGCCGCGGCCTGGAGCTGGGCTTCAAGGGCCGCGCCGGCGAGTCCAGCTACGCGGTGGCCGCCTTCTACAACCGCTACAAGGACTTCATCGATTCGCAGGCGATGCTCGACTGCCCGACCGACCCGGCCTGCGTGCCCGGCTTCATGTTCACCTTCCAGGCCACCAACCTGGCGCGCGTGCGCATCTACGGCGTCGAGGCCAAGGGCGAATGGGTGCTCGACCGCAACTGGGCGCTGGCCGGCAGCATCGCCTATGCCAACGGCAAGGACGAGGACACCGACCAGCCGCTGAACAGCATCAACCCGCTCACCGGCGTGGGCGGCGTGCGCTATACCGCGGCCGACGGCAACTGGGGCAGCTCGCTCAACATCACGGCCGTGTCGGGCAAGAACTCGGCCGTGTCGGTGGGCAACACCGAGCCCTTCCTGACGCCGGGCTTCGGCCTCGTCGACCTCACCGGCTACGTCAACCTGAGCAAGAACCTGCGCCTGGCCGGCGGCGTGTTCAACATCTTCGACAAGAAGTACTGGCTGTGGAGCAACGTCGGCCAGACGGGGCTGACCGCCAATTCACCCTCGCTGGACCGCTACACCCAGCCCGGCATCAACGTCGCCGTCAACCTGCAACTCATCTACTAGGAAGCCACCCCATGCAAGCCACCGAGTCCGCCGCCCCCGACCTGTACACCCGATTCCTGAACCTGCGCAGCGAGCGCAACCTGCGCCACCGCGATGCCGCGCAGGCGCTGGGCGTGTCCGAAGGCGAGGCCATCGCCGCGGCGGTCGGCCGCGCCGCGCCGCTGCGTGCCGTGCGCCTGCACGGGCCCTGGGCCGCCCTGTTCGAGCAGCTCCCTTCGCTAGGCCGCGTGATGGCGCTGACGCGCAACGAGGCCGCGGTGCACGAGAAGACCGGGGTCTACGAATCGATGTCGCACGAAGGCCCGGTGGGGCTTGCGCTGGGCCCGGACATCGACCTGCGCATCTTCTACATGCGCTGGGCGCACGGTTTCGCCGTCACCGAGGACACGGCACGCGGCGTGCAGCGCAGCCTGCAGATCTACGATGCCGCGGGCACGGCCGTCCACAAGGTGTTCCTGAAGGATGGCGCCGATCTCGGCGCCTGGGCCGCGTTGACCGAAGCCCATGCCGATGCCGAGCAGGCGCCCGGCGGCCGCTTCGAGCCGGTGGCCGCGCTGCCCGTGCCGGCTGCCGACGACAGCATCGACGTCGAGGCTTTTCGCGCCGCCTGGCTGGGGATGGCCGACACGCACGAGTTCTTCCCGCTGCTGCGCCGCTTCGGCGTCACACGCACGCAGGCACTGCGCTTGGCGCCCGCCGGCATGGTGCAGACGCTGCCCAACAGCACCGTGCGTGCGCTGCTGCAGGGCGCCGCGGCCGCGGGCACCTCGATCATGTGCTTCGTCGGCAACCCCGGCATGATCCAGATCCACACCGGGCCGGTGAAGAAGATCGAGTTCATGGGCCCATGGGTCAACGTGCTCGACCCCGGCTTCAGCCTACACCTGCGCGAAGACCTGGTGGCGCAGACCTGGCTGGTGCGCAAGCCCACCAGCGACGGCATCGTCACCTCGGTCGAGCTCTTCGATGCGCAGGGCGAGAGCATCGCCATGTTCTTCGGCGAGCGCAAGCCGGGCAAGCCGGAGATCGAGCCCTGGCGCGAACTGCTGGCCACGCTGCCGGGCGTGGCGGGATGACGAGCCGGCGCCACTTCGGCGCCGCTGGCATCGGCGCCCTCGCACTGGCCCTGAGCGGCCGGCCGCTGCAGGCCGAGCCGGCGCCGCCGCGCGTCATCTCGGCCGGCGGCGCGCTCACCGAGATCGTCTTCGGCCTGGACGCACAGGCGCTGCTGGTCGGCACCGACACCACCAGCATCTACCCCGCGGCGGCGGCTGCGCTGCCCAAGGTGGGCTACCTGCGCCAGCTGTCGGCCGAAGGCGTGCTGTCGCTCAAGCCGACGCTGCTGCTCACCGCGTCCGAGGCCGGGCCGCCCACCGTGCTGCAGCAGCTGCGCGCCGCCGGCGTGCAGATCGTGCAGGGCGACGGCCGCCACAGCATCGAGGCGCTGCGTGCCAATGTCCGCCTGCTCGGCGATGCGCTGCAGCGCGCCGAACGCGGACGTGCGCTCGATGCCGAGCTGCAGCGCGACTGGGCGGCGACGCAGGCGGCGATCACGCGCCGCAACCCGGCACCGCGCGTGCTGTTCGTGCTGTCGCATGCCGCCAACCAGGTGCAGGTGGCCGGCACCGACACCGCCGCCGACGCGATGATCCGTGATGCCGGCGGCAGCAACGTGATGAACGTTTTCAGCGGCTACAAGCCGCTGGCGGCCGAAGCGGTGGTGGCCGCCGCGCCCGACGTGATCGTCACCACGCAGCAGGGGCTGCAGGCGCTGGGCGGCGCGGATGCGCTGCTGGCGCGCCCCGGCCTGGCGCTGACCCCCGCCGGCAAGGCGCGCCGCGTCTATGGCCCCGATGCGCTGGCGCTGCTGGGCTTCGGCCCGCGCCTGCCGCAGGCGGTGCGCGAGCTGGCGGTGGCGCTGGGCACGGCGGCGGCATGAGATGAGCGTGGTGCAACACACCGGCCCCTCGGTGCCGCTGCGCCCGCCGATGGGCCCGACGCGCGTGCCCGGCCCTTGGGCGCTGGGCGTGCTGCTGGTGCTGACGGCCGCCGGCGCGCTGTTCGCACTGGGCCACGGCGCCTATCGCATCCCGCCGCTGGACGCGCTGGGCATCCTGGCGGCGCAACTGGGCCTGAACACGGGCGCGGTGGATGCGCAGCAGGCCGCGATCCTGCAATCGATACGCGCGCCGCGCGTGCTGCTGGCGCTGCTCACCGGCGCCGGGCTCGGCCTGGCCGGCGCGCTGATGCAGGCGCTGTTCCGCAACCCGCTGGCCGACCCTGGACTGATCGGCGTGTCCACCGGCGCGGCGCTGGCCGCGGCGCTGGTCATCGTGCTCGGCGTCAGCGTGCTGCCGGGCGCGTCGCGCATGCTCGGCGCCTGGACGCTGCCGCTGGCGGCCTTCGGCGGCGCGCTGGCCTTCACCGCGCTGGTCTACCGCATCGGCGCGGCGCGCGGCGCGCTGTCGCTGCCGCTGGTGCTGCTGGCCGGCATCGCGCTCAACGCGCTGGCCATGGCCGGTGTCGGCATGCTGTCGTACCTGGCCACCGACGAGCAGCTGCGCAACCTGACCTTCTGGACCTTCGGCTCGCTGTCCGGCGCCACCTGGACGTCGGTGGGCGCGGTCACGCCGATGGTGCTGATCGCGCTGGCGCTGGGCCTGAAGCTGGCGCGGCCGCTGAACGCGCTGGCGCTGGGCGAGACGCAGGCCGGCCACCTGGGCGTGGAGGTGGTGCGCGTCAAGCGTTTCGCCATCGTGCTGACCGCGCTGGCCGTGGGCTCGCTGGTGGCGCTGACCGGCGTGATCGGCTTCGTCGGCCTGGTGGCGCCGCATGCGGTGCGCCTGGCCTGCGGGCCCGACCACCGCATCGTGCTGCCCGGCGCGGCGCTGCTGGGCGCGCTGCTGGTGGTGCTGGCCGATGCCGCCGCGCGCACCTGGGTGGCGCCGGCGGAGCTGCCGATCGGCGTACTCACCGCCGGCCTGGGCGCGCCGTTCTTCCTGGCGCTGCTGCTGCGGCGCCGTCTGCAAGGCTTGTGATGAGCGGGTTGCTGCACGCCGACGGCCTGACGGCGCGCATCGGCACGCGCACGCTGCTGCACGATCTGCAACTGCAGGTGGCGCCGGGCGAGACCGTGGCCGTGCTCGGCGAGAACGGCGCCGGCAAATCCACGCTGCTGCGCCTGCTGGCGGGCGAGCGCCCCGCGCCGCCGCTGCAGGTGCAGGGCGAGGTGCGGCTGGACGGCCGCGTGCTGCAGCGCTGGACGGCGCTGGAGCGCGCGCGCCGCCGCGCCGTGCTGCCGCAGCGGCCCGAGGTGGCCTTTGCCTTCAGCGCCTTCGAGGTGGCGCAGCTGGGCCGCCATGCGGCCGTGCAGCGCGGCGGCGCGCGCGAGGAGCAGGACATCGCCGCCCAGGCACTGCGCCTCACCGACGCCTGGCACCTGGCGGCGCGCGAGGTGAACACGCTATCCGGCGGCGAGCAGGCGCGCGTGCACCTGGCGGCGGCCTTCGCGCAGCTGTGGGAGGAGCAGGCCGACGGAGCGCGCTACCTGCTGCTGGACGAGCCCACCGCCGCGCTGGACCTGGCGCACCAGCATGGCCTGCTGCTGGCCGCGCGCGCCTTTGCGGCGCGGCGCGGCATCGGCATCGTCGCCGTGCTGCACGACCTGAACCTGGCGGCGATGTATGCCGACCGCGTGCTGCTGCTGCACCAGGGCCGCGTGCTCGGCCTGGGCCCGCCCGCAGACGTGCTGAGCGAAGCCACCATCGCCGCCGGCTTCGGTGTGCGCGCGATGGTGCTGGCCCATCCGCTGGCGGCCGCGCCGCTGGTGGCCACCGCCGCCGCGCCGTGAACAAGGCGCCGGCCAGCCTGCAACAGCTGACGGTGGTGGGCGCCGTCGCCCTGGTGCACGCGGTTGGGCTGTGGGCGCTACTGGACCACACGCTGCAGCCGGCCGCATCGGCGCCGTCGCCGCAGGTGGCGATGGTGAGGCTTCTCAGTGAACCGGCCGCCGCGGCCACGCCGCCGGCCGTGCTACTGCCGCCACCGCCGCAAGTACAGCCCACGCCGCCGCGCGTCGCGCCGCCGGATGTGCCGAAGCAACAGCCAACCCCACCGCCGCCCGAGCCCACCGTGGCGGCCGTGCCGGTCCCGGTGGCCGAACCGGTGCCTGCCGAGCGGCCGCTGCCGAGCAGCGAGACAGCCCGCGCCGTCGCGGTGGTTGCAGCGGCACCGTCCGCGGCCGAAGACCGGGCCTCGGCGCCGCTGCAGGTGGCCAGGGCCACCGCCGCGCCGAGCGTGGCGCGGCACATCGAGAACGTCGACTACCTGCGTGCGCCGGTACTGGAGTACCCCAGCGCCTCACGCCGCTTCGGCGAGCAGGGCAGGGTGGTGCTGCGCGTGCTGATTGGCCCCGACGGCCATGCCGAGAAGGTCGAGCTGTACGAGGCCTCGGCCTTCCAGCGCCTGAACGAGGCAGCGATCGAGGCAGCGCGGCGCGCGCTGTACAAGCCCTACACCGAGGACGGCGTGGCGCAGCCGGCCTGGGCGCTGGTGGCGTTGTCGTTTCAGTTGAGGCGGTGATGTGCGTTCGCGACAGAGCCGGCTCCGCTCGTTTGAACACGCAGCGGCCTGAGATAAGTGGATTGGCTGCGGTTTGAACTTCTTCAATCCCAGGCCCCTGCCAGGCCGCTGGAGGCGCCCCGGTTGAGCCCATGTACTCACCTGATTAGCGAGATTCCTCAGCAGGCTCATCTGGTGAGACTGAGAGCTTGGAAGATGGCGTCACCGATACAGGAGGTGCGCCATGAGGATGAACCGAATCCAGTTTCAACCCGGACTGTCGACGCCAGAGTTCTTCGAGCGCTACGCAAGCGAAGCGCAATGCCAAGCAGCGCTGCAGGCAGCGCGCTGGCCCAACGGCTTTGTCTGCCCGAAGTGCGGCGGCGCGGCACGAAGCCACTTCACTCGCGGCGGGCTGCCATACTGGCAGTGTGGCGAGTGTCCGCACCAGACCAGCTTGATCAGCGACACCATCCTTGAGGCCAGCAAGCTGTCGCTGACGCGCTGGTTCCTGGCCATGCAGCTGCTCACCCAGTCGAAGAACAACGTTTTGGCGCTGGAACTCAAGCGCCAGCTCGGCGTGAGCTGCCGCAGCGCCTGGCTGCTCAAGCACAAGATCATGCAGGCGCAACTCAGCGAAGAAGGCACGGCGCTGGGTGGTCGAGGTTTGCCACAGTTGGTTCAACCGCTTCCGCAAGCTGCTGGTGCGATACGAGAAGCTTGAGCGAAGCTTCGTTGCGCTCAACCACCTCGCTGCGGGCATCATCGCGTTTCGCAAGATTAGGCTGACAGTCAACGTTGTTTACGGATAACATCTAAGTTATTACTTAGAAAAACGGAAACGATGAACACAACCCGCATGTTGCCCGACCGCATCGAGAACGAAGAGCATCTCGAAGACCTGATGTCCGAACCCACGGCGGAGCTGGTGGAGGACCTGAAGCAGGTCGACGGCGACATCATGGTGCTGGGCGTCGGCGGCAAGGTCGGGCCGACGCTGGCGCGCATGGCCAAGCGCGCAGCGCCGGGCAAGCGGGTCATCGGCGTGGCGCGCTTTTCCGAGCCGGGGCTGGCCGAGCAGATCGAGTCCTGGGGCATCGAGACGATCCGCTGCGACCTGCTCGATCCCGACGCCGTGGCCAGGCTGCCTCGGGTGCGCAACATCGTCTACATGGCCGGCAAGAAGTTCGGCACCAACGACGACCCCTCGTTCGCCTGGGCGATGAACACCTACGTGCCGGCGATCGTCGCGCGCGAGTTCCGTGAATCGCGGCTGGTGGTGTTCTCCACGCTGTGTGTTTACCCCTTCGCGCCGGTGGTGCAGCATGGCTGGGACGAGAGCGTCGAGCCCGGTCCGCTGGGCGACTACGCCAATTCCTGCGTCGGCCGCGAGCGTGCCTTCGCCTACGGCTCGCGCCAATGGGGCACGCCGGGCCGGCTGATGCGGCTGAACTATTCGATCGACATGCGCTACGGCGTGCTCATCGACATCGCCAACTGGGTGATGCACGAAGAGCCGATTCCCGTCGCCACCGGCCATGCCAGCGTCATCTGGCAGGGCGACTGCAACGTGCAGATGCTGCGCAGCTTCAGGCATTGCACGACGCCGACCTCGCCGCTGAACATCGGCGGCCCCGAGCTGGCCAGCGTACGCATGCTGGCGCACGAATTCGGCAAGCGCTTCGGCAAGACGCCGCGCTTCGATGGCGTGGAGCAGCCCGAGGCCTGGGTCAACAACACGCTGCAGGCCCAGCGGCTGTTCGGCTATCCGCGCGTGCCGCTGGGCCGGCTGATCGACTGGGTGGCCGACTGGGTGCAACGCGACATGCCGCAGATCGGCAAGCCCACCCGCTACGAAGTGCGCGCTGGACGTTTCTGAGCGGAGCCGCACCGTGAAACCGACCGATCTGTCGCAGGCCAAGGGGCTGATGGTGTTCCTGGCGAACATCGAGCCCGAGCATCAGCAGGCCTATCGCCAGTGGCACAACGCCGAGCACATGCCCGAGCGCGTCGGCATTCCCGGCTTCCTGCTCGGCCGGCGCTACTTGCAGGCCGGCGATGCAACGCGCTTCCTGATGTGCTACGACACGCTGGGCGAGCAGGTGCTGGTCAGTGGGGCCTATCTGCATGCGCTGAACCATCCGACGCCGTGGACCCAGCGCGCGCTGAGCTGGTTCCGCAACCCGGAGCGCAATGTCTACACGCTGCGCGCCAGCCGCGGCGCAGCCGCGCCCAGCGCAGCGCCGGTGCTGGCCGTCGCGCGCTTCGACGCGGGCACTGTGCAAACCGATGCGCTGCCCGAAGGCGTGTCGCGCCTGGCGCTGTACGGGCTGGACGGCGCCGGCTCCTCGGTGCACACGCAGGAGGCCGGCATCCACGGCGCACGCAGCGCGCAGGACGGCGGCCTGCTGTGGCTGGAATGCAGCGACGTGCAGCTGCTGAACCAGCCCGATCGCCGCCAGGCGTTGCAGGCCTGGGCCGCGTCCTTGCCGCTGCACGGCCCGCAGCTGCTGCAGTTCTTCTGCATCGACTTTGCATACTGGCCCTCCGCATGAGCACACAGCCTTCGGGGCGTGCAACTTGCTGACGCGTGGCCGTGGAAGCCACGCGTCATGCATAGCATCTGCGCTACACTGATCGCCATGAAAACCGCGCAATTACCCCCGGTCCGCGTCGAGCCGTCGGTGCGGGAAGAGATCGAAGGCGTCCTGCACGAGGGCGAGAGCCTGTCGCAGTTCGTCGAAGCCGCGGCGGTGCAGGCGGCACGGCGGCGCAAGGCGCAGCAGGAGTTCGTGGCGCGCGGCCGGTCGTCGTTGGCCCGCGCCAAGGCCACCGGGGAGTTCTATCCCCTGCAAGGCATGCTCGACCAGATGCGTGCGCGGCTCGATGTGCGCATGGCTGAAGCGCAGCGCCCAAGGCGGGGCAAGGCCCTCAAGCCGTGAAGTTCAGCGTCGTGCTGACGCGCGAGGCGCTGCAGGACCTGCAACGCCTCGAGGACTTCCTGGTGGAACTCGCGCTGCAGCATGGCGACTTCGGGCTGCCCGCGCGTGCCGTCGATGCGATCCGCGCCGAGATGCGCCTGCTCGAACGCAACCCCTACACCTGCCGCATCGCGCACGACAACCCGCTGGAACGCGAGCTGCTCATTCCTTTCGGCAGCTCGGGCTACGTGGCCTTGTTCGAGATCGTCGGCGACGACGAGGTCGTGATTTCGGCCCTGCGCCACCAGCGCGAGGACGACTATCACTGAGCCGAGGGCATGTTGTCCAGCAGAGCGCACACGTAGCCGATGCACCAGGCCGCGCAGCCGGGCCCGTCGGGCAGGTAGTCGAAGGGCTCCATCGCCAGCCAGCCGCCGTAGCCCTGCCGCTGCAGCGCCGCCAGGATCGGCGCGAAGCGGTCCTCGCCCTGGCCGGGGCCGCGGCGGTTGCGGTCGTTCAGCTGCACGTGCACCAGCTGGCCGCCGGGCCAGACGCGGTCGATCAATGCGGGTAGCGGCTCGGCTTCTGTGCTGCCGGCCGAACTGGTGTCCAGCATCGTCTTCAACCCGGGCAGGGCCGCGGCGCCGACGATGGCCAGCGCCTCGTCGACGGTGTTCAGCACCGAGGTCTGCGCCCGTGCCAGCGGTTCGATGCAGTAATGCAGTCCGAAGCGCCCGGCGTGTTCGCCGGCCTTGACCCAGGCTTCGGTGGCGCGCGCCAGCGCATCCGCCGCGCTCTGGCCTGGCTGCGGATTGCGCTGCGCCGGCGAGCCATGCACCAGGTAGCTGCCGCCGAGCTGTGCGCACAGCTCGACCAGGCGCGCGATCACCGCATCGGTCTTGTGCCGTACTGCCGCATCGGGGTGGCTGATCGACAGGCCCTTCGGCGCGACCAGCAGCCAGTGCAGCCCGCTGATGGCCAGCCCGTGGTCGCGCGTGATCGCGGACCATTCGGCGGCCTGCGCATCGGTGATGCTCATCGGATCTTCGGCCAGCGTGAAGGGCGCCACCTCCAGCGCGCGATAGCCGAGCTTGGCCGCATAGGCGCATTGCTCGGCGAAGCTCCACGGTGCGAGCACCTCGTTGCACAGCGCCAGCCGCTCGATCATGTCTTGTTCCTCCGCGCAAACCAGCGCTGCACCATCGGCGCCTGCGCCAGCAGCATCACCAGTACCAGCGCGGCCAGCGCGGCGCTGATCGGCCGCGTGAAGAAGGGCAGCAGGCTGCCGTCGGACAGCACCAGCCCGCGGCGCAGCGACTTGTCGACGATGTCGCCCAGCACCAGGCCCAGCACGAAGGGCGCCACCGGAAAGCCGCGCTTGCGCAGCCAGAAGCAGGCGACGCCCACGCCCAGCATCACCCACACGTCGAACAGACGCTGCGTGATCGAATACGAGCCCAGCACGCACAGCACGAAGACGATCGGCATGATGATCTCGCGCGGCACGCGCAGCACCCACAGGATGGGCCGCACCAGCACCAGCCCGAACACCAGGATCGCCAGCGTGGCGGCGAGCGTGATGCCGACCACGTCGTAGATGAACTGCGGCTGGTTGACCATCAGCATCGGGCCGGGCTGCGCGCCGTGGATGATCATCGCCGCCATCAGCACCGCGGCCGGTGCCGAGCCGGGGATGCCCAGGGCCAGCGCCGGGATCAGCGCGCCGGGGATGGCGGCGTTGTCGCCGGTTTCGGCGGCGATCAGGCCGTCGACCGAGCCCTTGCCGAACTGCTCGCGCTCCTTGCTCACGCGCTTGGCCGCGGCATACGAGGACCACGCCGCCATGTCCTCGCCCACGCCGGGCAGGATGCCGACGAACACGCCGATCAGCCCGGAGCGCAGGATGGTGATGCGGTAGCGCAGCAGGTCGGCGATCTTCGGCAGCACCGAGTCGACCGAGTTGACCATGCCCTTCAGCTTGGGCTGGCTCATCACCGTCAGGATCTCGGCGAAGCCGAAGGCGCCCACCAGCGCCGGGATCAGCCCGATGCCGCCGCTGATCTCGTTGTGGCCGAAGGTGAAGCGCGGATGCGCGTGGATCGGGTCCAGCCCGACGCTGGCGACGAAGATGCCCAGCAGCCCCATCAGCCAGCCCTTGACCGGGTTCGATCCGGTCAGGGTGCCGGACATCATCACGCCGACCATGCCCAGCCAGAAGAACTCGAAGGCGCCGAACTTCAGCGCGGCTTCGGCCAGCAGCGGCGTGAACATCGCCAGGCACACCACGCCGAACAGCGAGCCGGCCACCGAGCCGGTGGTGGCGATGCCCATCGCGCGCCCGGCCTGGCCCTGGCGCGCCAGCATGTGGCCGTCCAGGCAGGAGGCGGCATTGGCCGCGGTGCCGGGAATGTTGAGCAGGATCGCGGTGCGGCTGCCGCCGTAGATGGCGCCGACATACACGCACACCAGCACCAGGATGGCGTCGGTCGGCGCCATCTTCAAGGTCAGCGTGGTGAACAGCGCCACGCCCAAGGTGGCCGACAGCCCCGGCAGCAGGCCGATCATGATGCCGGCCAGCGTCGCGCCCAGCGCATAGGCGATCTGCCACGGCCCGGCCAGCGCGGCCAGCGCCGTGCCCAGGTGGCTCAGGCCGTCCATCGGCCTTTATTCACCGGAGACCTCATCGCAGACGTCACGGCAGGCGCACCAGGAACACCGATTCGAACAGCCACGAGATGAACGCCGACGCGCCCACGGCCACGGCCAGCGTCTGCATCAGGCCGCGCACGATGCGCCCGTCGGCGCGCCATTCGGCCCAGCTGAACAAGGTGGTGAAGACGAAGATGAAGACCGCGCCTTCGACGACGAAGGGCGTGCCGTGGCCCAGCGTGATGCCGGCGAAGAGCACGCACAGCAGCAGCGCCGCTGCGGTTCGGCGCAGCGCGCCCGGCGCGGCGGGCTCCGCCTCGGCTGCGGCGGGCGCGCGCAGCGCCTGCCAGCCCAGCACCAGCGCCAGCAGCAGCATCAGCGCGCCGGCCACGCCCGGCATCAGCCCCGGCACCGACCACGGCTCGATGCCGCGGTCGGTGAGCCGGTCCATGCGCCACGAGGCCGCCAGGATGGCCGCACCCGCCAGGGCGAAGACGCCGGCACCCGCCAGGTCGCCCTGTCTGGACATCGCGCGCCGGCTGCCGTCTAGCGCTTGATGCCCAGCGATTCCGGCGACGCCTTGGCCAGGCCGGCGTCCTGCAGCAGGTAGGCATCGGTCACCACGGTCGGCCACACGGCGTCGTAGGCGGCCTTGCCGTGCAGCGGCGTGAACAGCGCGCCCTTGTCGGCGGCGTACTTCTTCACCTTTTCCGACGTGGCGATCTTCTCGGCCCACAGCTTGTCCACCGTGGCCACCACTTCCGGCGGCACGCCCTTGGGGATGAAGATGCCGAAGCCGGTGGTCACCTCAGGGAAGTCCTTGACGAACTGCGTGATCGGCGGGATCGTGCCCACGCCCTCGATCGTCAGCGGCTGGCTGGCCACCACCGCCAGCGGGCGCAGGCGCTTGGCCTTGATCATCTCGGCCTGCTCGGGCGCGAGCTGCGTCGTCACCTCGGTCTCGCCGGCCACGGTGGACACCACCGCCGGGTTGCCGCCGTCGTAGGTGACGTGCCGGTACTTCGCGCCGGTGGCCTTGGCGATGGCTTCCATCGCGAAATGGCCCGACGAGCTGTTGCCGGCGGTGGCCACCGAGATCTGCTTGCTCTTCATCGCCTCCAGCAGCTGCGGGAAGCTCTGGTACGGCGAGTTCGGGTTGACGCTGACGATCGACACGTTGGTCACCGCGAGGTACAGGTTGAAGTCGTCGACCTTGCTGTTGATCATGCCCAGCACCGGGTAGGTGCCCAGCTGCTTGGCCGCGCCCGCGGTCCAGGTGTAGCCGTCCTTGGGCGCGTCCATCGCCGCCTTGGTGCCGATCGAGCCGGCACCGCCGGGCTGGTTGACGACGACGATCTTCTGTCCCAGGCCGTCTTCGATCTCCGACGCGGCCAGCCGCACCACCTGGTCGGTGGCGC
>CAYUPF010000013.1:36073-37354 GCA_964446545.1 uncultured Rubrivivax sp. | reverse complement strand
CCGACGCAGACCGCCGGCCTGTCGGGCGGTGGCGGCAGCGGCCATTCGGGTTATGGCCCCAGCTCGGGCTTCGGCGGCGCGCAGGGCCCGGGCCAGGGGCCGAGTTCGGGCTACGGCCCCGGGCCGGGGCCAGGCTACGGGCCCGGTCGGGTTGGCGGTGGCGGTGCGGCCACCGGCGTCGGCGCCGGGCGCAGCTCCCATTCGGCCTACTGGGCCGGTTCGCATGCCGGCGCCTCGGGCGACGGCAGTTTCCCCGGCCGCGGCGGTGTCGGCGAAGAAACACGCATGATGACCCGCGCCGCGCCGCTGGCGCGCAGCGGCGAACATTCCGAAGCGGTGCTCGGCCGGCTGAACCGGCTGGTCGGACGCCACCTGCCGTCCTTTGCCGACACCAGCCGTGCGCAGAAGCTGTCGCCAGGGTTGGCCCAGGCCATCGACCAGGCGCAGCAGGGCATCCGCCGCCGTGTCGGCGCCAGCACCAAGCGCGCCGGCGAGCCGACGGTGACCACGCCGGCGCTGATGGAGGAACTGCACCAGCGCAAGCAGGCGCTCAAGCAGTCGGCGGCCACGCCCGAAGAGCGCGCCACCATCGAGATCGTCGCGCTGCTGTTCCAGAGCATCCTCACCGAAGACCGCATCCCGGCCAGCGTGCGCGTGTGGTTCGCGCGGCTGCAGATGCCGGTGCTGCGCGTGGCCGTCACCGAGCCCGATTTTTTTGCCACCCTTGACCACCCGGCGCGGCGGCTGATCGACCGCATGGGCGCCTGCGTGATGGGCTTCGACACGGCCACGCGCGGCGTCGGCGATGCGCTCGAGAAAGAAATCAAGCGCGTCGTGCAGGTGGTCGAGGCCTACCCCGACACCGGCCGGCGTGTGTTCCAGACCGTGCTCACCGAGTTCGAGAAGTTCCTCGAACACTACTTCAGCACCGAGAACGAAGCCACGCGCAAGGGCGTGTCGCTGGCGCAGCAGGTCGAGCAGCGCGAGACCATGGCCATCCAGTACACCATCGAGCTGCGTCGCATGCTCAACGAGATGCCGGTGCAGGAGAGCGTGCGCGCCTTCCTGTTCCAGGTGTGGGCCGACGTGCTGGCCACCACCGCGGTGCGCTACGGCGCACAAAGCGAAGAGACGCGGGCGATGAAGCGCGCCGCCTCCGACCTGATCTGGTCGGCCAGCGCCAAGGTCACGCGCGAGGAGCGCGCCGAGGTCATCCGTCGGCTGGCGCCGCTGCTGAAGACGCTGCGCGACGGCATGTCCTCGGCCGGCATGGACCCCGCC
>CAYUPF010000013.1:30559-35973 GCA_964446545.1 uncultured Rubrivivax sp. | reverse complement strand
CTGCGCAAGCAGCTGTCGATGTTCGTCACGCCGCAGGGCCGCTGCGTGCTGTTCCAGCAGCAGCGGCTGGCGTCCTTCCTGCAGGCCGGGTTGCTGCTGCCGGCGCAGGACGAGTCTCTCAGCGTGCGCGCCACGCGCAGCGCGCTGGCCAAGCTGGACGTCGATCCGTCCCGGTTGCTGAACTGACGCGGGGTCAGTGGATCAGGCGCTCTTCCGGGGCGACGAAGAGTTCGTCGAGGATCAGCGCATCGGGCTCCTCGCCCAGGCTCCAGAAGACCATCAGCACGATGATCTTCAGGTCGTCCAGTTCGATCGGGCCGTTGCCGATGACGGTGGCGCGGTCGACCACCATCTCGCGCATCGTCGGCGGCAGCACACCGGCCGATTCGAGGAAGCTGATGAAGCCGATCGATTCGTCGCCGAGCAACTCGCGCTCGGCCTCGGAATAGACGCGCAGGCTCCGCTCGCCCTGCTCGCCGGTGCAGGATTCAGCGCTGGTGGCCAGGCCGTCCAGCCACTTCAGCGCGTCCTGGATCTCGTCGCTTTCGAAGCCGACCGCGGACAACTTCCTGGACAGCTGCTGGTGGCTCGGGCAGGCGTCCGGGCGCCAGTAGTTTTCGTACAGATACACGAGCACATCGAACATGAAAACACTATAGCGCACCATGCCGGAGCGATGGCCGCGCTTACCTTATGGCCTTCGTCAGGCGTGGCTGCGGCGCTGGTACAGGCCACCGGGCAGGCGGGCGACGCGGTCTTCGAGCTCCAGCTCCAGCAAGCGCGCGCTCAGCTCCTGTACGCTCCACCCGGTGCGCGCGCACAGTGCGTCCAGCGTCGCCGGGTCGTGGCCCAGCGCTTCGAGCACCGGGTCGCGACGGCCGGGTGCCACGGGCGCTGGCGAGGCAGGCGCGGCGGACTGGCCCTGCAATTCCTCGAGGATGTCGTCGGCGCTTTCCACCAGCTTCGCACCCTGGCGGATCAGCGTGTGGCAACCTCGCGACAGTGGCGAGTGGATCGATCCTGGCACCGCGAACACCTCGCGCCCGTAGTCGGCCGCCTGCCGCGCGGTGATCAGCGAGCCCGACTGCAGCGCCGCCTCGACCACCAGCGTGCCGCGCGCCAGCCCGGCGATGATGCGGTTGCGCATCGGGAAGTTGGGCGGCAGCGGCGGCGTGCCCGGCGCGAACTCGCTGATCAGCACGCCCGCCGTGGCGATGCGGTGCGCCAGCGCGCGATGGCGCGCCGGGTAGACGCGGTCCAGCCCGGTGCCCACGACAGCCACCGTGCTGCCGGGACCGGCCAGGCCACCCTCGTGCGCGGCGCCATCGATGCCGAAGGCCAGGCCGGAGACGATGGTCCAGCCCCGCTGGCTGAGGTGCGCGCCGAAGGCACGCGCGTTGTCCACGCCCTGGGCGCTGGCATTGCGGCTGCCGACGATCGCCAGGCTGCGCCGGTCGAGGAGCTCGACCCGGCCTTGCACGTACAGCAGCAGCGGCGGGTCGGGGGTCTGCAGCAGCACCGCCGGATAGTCCGCGTCGCCGATGCACAGCACGCGGCGCCCCTCGCCACCGCTCAGCCAGTCCTGTGCGGCGCGCAGCCGTCCCGGCAGCTCCTCGGGCTCGGTGTCCAGAGCCTGTGCCAGCTGCGCACCGACCACCTGCTGCCGCGCGGCCTTCGGGGTCTGCAGCACCTGGCCGGCCGAACCGAAGGCGGCCAGCAGCCGCCGCGCACCTTCGCGGCCCAGCCCCGGTGTTTCCAGCAGCCGGAACCAGGCTTCGAATTCGTCGGCGTCCAGCAAATCCTAGGGTTGCGTGAAGGCGTCGCCGGGGAAGACCGGCACGTTCACCGACAGGATCAGCGCGTAGGAGGTGCGCTCGAAGACACTGAAGACGAACAGCAGCCCGTTCTGCTCGTTGGGCAGTTGCAGCACCGTGCGCTCGCCGTCGATGCGCTTGACCTGGCGGTCGCCCTGGCGCCACAGCGCCAGCACGTGGCCACGCTCGACACCGTCGCGCGCGCCACGGTTGAGCGCGACGATCTGGTTCTGGCCGGCGCTCAAGCCGTCGCCGTAGATCTGCAGCACGCGGCCGGACATCGGCGCATTCGGGTGGTGCGGCACGTAGGCGTCCAGGTCGCGTGTTGGTAGCGGCGCCAGGCGGTCGCCGACGTTGACTTCCATGCGCACCGACTGGATCGACACCGTCGCCGGCACGATCAGCGGCTTGCCGCTGGCGTCGACCGACTGCGCGCCGGGGCGCACGAACCCGGCCGTGCCGACGTAGCGCGCCTCGTAACCGAGCAGTTCCTGGGTGTCGAAGTCGTACAGCGGCTGCGGTTCGCGGAACAGGCGGTAGCCCGAGGACTGGCCGACGGCGCCCAGCACATAGGCCAGCTGGCCCTGCGACATGGCGACGTAGCCTTCCTGCGCGGCGACGATGCGCGGCGCGCTGGCCAGCTCGTCGTCGTTGAAGATCACCGCCTCGGTCAGGAAGGGGCCGATCAGGTGCAGCGGGATCGAGCCGATGGCGCCGTTGTCCAGCAGGTTGCTGCGCACCCGCGGCGACAGCCGCACCGTGTTGTCGGGCGCACCGCTGCCGGCCTGCGCCACGCGCAGCCGCGCGCGGTCGCCCGACTTCTCGAGCAGCAGCACCTGGCCGGGGTAGATCAGGTGCGGGTTGCGGATCTGGTCGAGGTTCATGCCCCACAGCTCGGGCCAGCGCCACGGGCTCTTCAGGAACAGCTTGGAGATGTCCCACAAGGTGTCGCCGCTCTGCACGGTGTGCGAGTCGGGCGCGTTCGGCGCCAGCTCCGACAGCGGCACGCCGGCCTGCGCCACCTGCTGCGCGGTGCTGCGCTGCTGCGGCGTGATCGGGAAATTGGACTGGGCCGCGGCCGGGCCGGCCAGCAACGAGGCGCCGGCCCACAAGGCGGCGAGGGCGCCAATGCGGCGACGAAGGTGTCGTGGGTTCATTCGATCAAGCTCCCGGCGCACCTTGAAGCGCCCGTCGGGTGCCACAATCTCGCCATGTGTTCGGACATTTTTCGGCCTCGTCGCACCATAGCTCAAGCGCTCGTCGAATGCTCAAACCGTTTCTCGGATTCTGCCCATAAACCGTTGATATCGTAACGAAAGTGGCCCTCAACAACACGGCCCGTGATGGCCGTCACGCATTGCTGCGTTGTGCGCGGCCGACGGCTGTTGCGCCTCGTCACGTTTGCCTGCCCTCATGGCCCAGCTGAACATCCTGCGCTATCCCGACCCGCGACTGCACACCGTGGCGCGACCCGTGGCCGAGGTCGACGCCCGCATCCGCCGGCTGGCGGACGACATGATCGAAACGATGTACGCGTCCGACGGCATCGGCCTGGCGGCCACGCAGGTCGACGTGCACGAGCAGCTCATCGTCATCGACGTGTCCGACACGCACGACAAGCCGATGGTGCTGATCAACCCGGAAATCACCTGGCGCAGCGAGGAGATGGTCATGGCCGAGGAAGGTTGCCTGTCGGTGCCCGCCATCTACGACTCGGTGCCGCGCCATGCGCGCGTCAAGGTGCGGGCGCTCGGCCGCGACGGCCAGCCCTTCGAGCTCGAAGCTGACGAACTGCTGGCGGTGTGCGTGCAGCACGAGATGGACCACCTGCTGGGCAAGGTCTTCGTCGACTATCTGAGCGTGCTCAAGCGCAGCCGCATCCGCACCAAGCTGCTGAAACGCCAGCGCGAGCAGCAGCGTGCCTGATGCGCTGAAGACGCTGCGGATCGCTTTTGCCGGCACGCCGGAGTTCGCCCGCACGGCGCTGCAGCAGCTGCTGGATGCCGGCTGCGTGCCGCCGCGGGTGCTGACGCAGCCCGACCGGCCGGCCGGTCGCGGCATGAAGCTGCAGGCTTCGGCCGTCAAGCAATTGGCGATGGCGCACGCGCTGCCGCTGGCGCAGCCGCGCAGCCTGCGCCTGGACGGCAAGTACGCGCCGGACGCCCAGGCGGCGCAGCAGGCGCTGCAGGCGGCGCGACCGGACGTGCTGGTGGTCGCGGCCTACGGGCTGATCCTGCCGGCCTGGGTGCTGGCGCTGCCGCGGCTGGGCTGCATCAACATCCACGGCTCGCTGCTGCCGCGCTGGCGCGGCGCGGCGCCGGTGCAGCGCGCCATCGAGGCCGGCGACGCCAGCACCGGCATCTGCATCATGCAGATGGACGAGGGGCTGGACACCGGCGACATCCTGCGCCAGCAGGCGCTGCCCATCGCGCCGGACGACACCAGCACCAGCCTGTCGCAGCGCCTGGCCGAGCTGGGTGCCGATTTGCTGCTGCAGACCTTGCAGGAGCTGGCGCGCGGCAAGGTCGAGCGCCGCCCGCAGCCAGCCGAGGGCGTGAGCTATGCGCACAAGATCGACAAGGCCGAAGCGCCGATCGACTGGCACCAGGACGCGGCGGTCATCGAACGCCGCATCCGTGCCTTCGACCCTTTCCCGGGCGCGACCTTCCAGTGGCAGGGCGAGACCGTCAAACTGTGGCGCGCGGCCGTGCGCCGGGGCGAGCCGGGGCCGCCCGGCACGCTGCTGGCTTCGGCGCCGGGCACGCTGCTGATGGCCTGCGGGCGCGACGCGCTGGAACTGCTGGAACTGCAGCGCCCGGGGGGGCGGCGCCTGCCGGCGGCCGCCTGGCTGCAGTCGGTGGGCCGGGCCTGATTCAAGTTGTTGCGCTGGGCGGCCGATAAGGCCGCCATGACGCCGATCCGCAACACCCTGCTGCTGGTCGCTGCCCTGCTCGTCAGCGGCTGCGACCTGCTGGGCATCGAGTCCGCGCAGGCGCTGGCCGAGAAGCGCGAGGCCGACGGCAGGGCAGTGGGCGGCGCCTGCCGCCATGCCGGCCGCGCCATCGAGGACTGCTACGCGCTGAACCGCAAGGCCGACAAGGCGGCAGTCTTTGCCGGCTGGCGCGAGATGAACGACTACATGCGCGAGAACAAGATCGAAGCGGTGGCGCCGCAAGTCGGCGCGGCCACCGAGACGGCTGCCAAGGCCGTGCGCAACGAGACTGCGCAGACTGCAGCACCGGCCGGCGAGGCCAAGCCCGCCGTTCACGGCTCCTGAGCGGCTGCTCGGTGTGCGGGCGCTGCCCGTGGCCTGTCACAATTTGCGCACCGCAACACTTCCGCGCATCCGACGATGAACGTACTGCGCTTCAGCGACCTGGTCGCTGCCGGCAAGGTGGCCGGCCAACGTGTCTTCATCCGCGCCGACCTGAACGTGCCGCAGGACGACGTCGGCCACATCACCGAGGACACGCGCATCCGCGCCTCGCTGCCTTGCATCCGCATGGCGCTGGACGCCGGCGCGGCGGTGATGGTGACCTCGCACCTGGGCCGGCCCACCGAAGGCGCGTTCAAGCCCGAGGACTCGCTGGCGCCGGTGGC
>CAYUPF010000013.1:24738-30459 GCA_964446545.1 uncultured Rubrivivax sp. | reverse complement strand
CTGGGTCGACGGTGTTCAGGTCGCGCCGGGGCAGCTGGTGCTGCTGGAGAACTGCCGCGTCAACAAGGGCGAGAAGAAGAACGACGAGGTGCTGGCCAGGAAGCTGGCGGCGCTGTGCGACATCTTCGTGCACGACGCCTTCGGCACCGCGCACCGTGCCGAGGGCACGACCTACGGCATCGCGCAGTTCGCGCCCATCGCCTGCGCCGGCCCGCTGCTGGCCGCCGAGATCGACGCCATCACCCAGGCCTTGGCGCAGCCCAAGCGCCCGCTGCTGGCCATCGTCGCCGGCTCCAAGGTCAGCACCAAGCTGAGCATCCTGCGCAGCCTGGCTAGCAAGGTCGACGGCCTGATCGTCGGCGGCGGCATCGCCAACACCTTCCTGCTGGCCGAAGGCCTGCCGATCGGCAAGAGCCTGGCCGAAGCCGCGCTGGTCGGCGAGGCCGAGGCGGTGATCGCGGCGATGAAGGCGCGCGGCGCGGCGGTGCCGATCCCGGTGGACGTGGTCACGGCCAAGGAGTTCAGGGCCGACGCGCCGGCCACGGTGAAGGCCGTGACCGACGTGGCGGCCGACGACCTGATCCTCGACATCGGCCCGAAGACGGCGGCCGCGCTGGCGGCGCAGCTGAAGGCCGCCGGCACCATCGTCTGGAACGGCCCGGTGGGCGTGTTCGAGTTCGAGGCCTTCGCCAAGGGCACCGAGACGATCGCGCGTGCCATCGCCGCGAGCAGCGCCTTCAGCATCGCCGGCGGCGGCGACACGCTGGCGGCGATCGCCAAGTACGGCATCGACAAGGACGTGGGCTACATCTCCACCGGCGGCGGCGCCTTCCTCGAGGTGCTGGAAGGCAAGACGCTGCCGGCCTTCGAGATCCTGGCCAAGCGCGCGGCGGGCTGATCCGCGTGGTGGCGGCCCGGCCGCCAATCGGCGTAATCTTCGGCCTCCCGCTGCTGCCGAAGGAGTGCCGATGAATGCCCCGTTGACCCCTGCCGAGGAAGCGTTGCGCGAGGCTGCGCTCGAATACCACCGGCTGCCGGTGCACGGCAAGATCTCGATCACGCCGACCAAACCGCTGTCCAACCAGCGCGATCTGTCGCTGGCTTATTCGCCGGGTGTGGCCTACGCCTGTTTGGCGATCGAGAAGGAACCGGCGCTGGCGGCGGAGTACACCTCGCGCGCCAACCTGGTGGGCGTGATCACCAACGGCACGGCGGTGCTGGGCCTGGGCGACATCGGCCCGCTGGCGGGCAAGCCGGTGATGGAAGGCAAGGGCTGCCTGTTCAAGAAGTTCGCCGGCATCGACGTCTTCGACATCGAGTTGGCCGAGCGCGACCCGGACAAGCTGGTGCAGATCATCGCCGCGCTGGAGCCGACGCTGGGCGGCATCAACCTCGAGGACATCAAGGCGCCCGAGTGCTTCACCATCGAGAAGAAGCTGCGCGAGCGGCTCAACATCCCGGTGTTCCACGACGACCAGCACGGCACCGCCATCATCTCCGCCGCGGCGCTGCTCAACGGGCTGGAGCTGGTGGGCAAGGACATCACCGCGATCAAGATCGCGGTCTCGGGCGCCGGTGCGGCAGCCATCGCCTGCCTGGACGTGATGGTCGGTCTGGGGGTCAAGGCCACCAACATCTTCGTCTGCGATTCCAAGGGCGTGGTGCGCGAAGGCCGTGGCGACAAGCTCGACGAGAGCAAGCAGCGCTACTGCCAGAAGACCGAGGCGCGCACGCTGGCCGACGTGGTCGACGGTGCCGACGTCTTTCTGGGCTGCTCGGCCCCCGGCGTGCTGACGGCCGAGATGGTCAGGACCATGGCCGACAAGCCGATCATTCTGGCGCTGGCCAACCCCGAGCCGGAGATCCGCCCCGAGCTGGCCCAGGCGGTTCGGCCCGACTGCATCATCGCCACCGGCCGTTCGGACTATCCGAACCAGGTCAACAACGTGCTGTGCTTCCCCTACATCTTCCGCGGCGCGCTGGACTGCGGCGCGACCAAGATCAACGAGGCGATGAAGCTGGCCTGCGTGCGCGAGATCGCCGCGCTGGCCAAGGCCGAGACCAGCGACGAGGTGGCCGCCGCCTACCCGGGGCGCGAGCTGAAGTTCGGTCCCGACTACCTGATCCCCACGCCCTTCGACGTGCGCCTGATCCTGCGCATCGCGCCGGCGGTGGCCCAGGCGGCGATGGAATCCGGCGTGGCGACGCGGCCGATCGCCGACCTGGACGCCTACCGCCAAGGCTTGAGCCGCTTCGTCTACCAGACCGGCATGTTCATGCGCCCGGTGTTCGCCGTGGCCAAGTCGCGCCCGGCGCGCATCGTCTATGCCGAGGGCGAGGACGAGCGTGTGCTGCGCGCGGTGCAGGTGGTGCTGGACGAAGGCCTGGCGCAGCCGATTTTGGTCGGCCGACCGGAGGTCATCCGCATGCGCATCGAACGCGCCGGGCTGCGGCTGGCGGCGGGCCGCGACTTCGAGGTGGTCGACCCGGCCGACGACCCGCGCTTCCGTGCCTACTGGGAAGCCTACGCCAGGCTGATGGGCCGCGAAGGCGTCACGCCCGAAGCCGCCAAGGCCGCGGTGCGGCGCTCCAACACACTGATCTCGACGCTGATGGTCAGGCGCGGCGAGGCCGACGGCATGCTGTGCGGCCTGGTCGGCCGCTACGACAGCCACCTGGAGCACGTGCGCGCGGTCATCGGCATGAAGCCGGGCATGCGCACGATGGCGGCGATGAACGCGCTGATGCTGGAGCAGCACACGCTGTTCATCACCGACACCTACGTCAATGAGGAGCCCAGCGCCGAGGAGCTGGCCGATATCGCCACGATGGCCGCGGCCGAGGTGCGGCGCTTCGGCATTCCGCCGAAACTGGCCTTTCTGTCGCATTCGATCTTCGGCTCGTCGCAGCGCGCGTCGGCCAGGCGCATGCGCGCGGCGCGCGACCTGTTCGCACAGCGCTGCCCCGATATCGAATGCGACGGCGAACTGCAGGGCGATGCCGCGCTGTCCGAAAGCGTGCGCCGCAGCCACCTGCCGGACAGCACGCTCAGCGGTGCGGCCAACCTGCTGGTGCTGCCGAACATCGACGCCGCGAACATCCTGTTCAACGTGTTGAAGATCACGGGTGGGCACGGCGTGACGGTCGGCCCGGTGCTGCTGGGCGCGGCCTTGCCGGCGCACATCCTGGCGCCGGCGACGACGGTGCGGCGCATCGTCAATATGACGGCGCTGGCAGTGGCCGACGCGGCCGAAGCCGCCGCGGCGACGCGCACGGGCACTCCATAATCCTGCCCGACCACCGAAAGCCACCCCATGTACCGCGCCACCAAGATCGTCGCCACGCTCGGCCCCGCATCGAGCG
Organism: uncultured Rubrivivax sp.; assembly: GCA_964446545.1. Classification (GTDB taxonomy): domain Bacteria; phylum Pseudomonadota; class Gammaproteobacteria; order Burkholderiales; family Burkholderiaceae_C; genus Rubrivivax. The sequence continues at coordinate 27,096 of CAYUPF010000013.1, read as the reverse complement.
ACCCTGCCGTGCTGGAGCGGCTGCTGCGCGCCGGCGTCGACGTGGTGCGCCTGAACTTCAGCCACGGCACGGCGCAGGACCACCGCGACCGCGCCGCGCTGGTGCGCGAAACGGCGCTGCGCGTGGGCAAGCCGGTGGCGCTGATGGCCGACCTGCAGGGCCCGAAGATTCGCGTCGGCAAGTTCGTCGACGGCCGCGTCACGCTGCTCAAGGACGCGGCCTTCGTGCTGGATGCCGGCCGCGAGGAACCGGGCGATGGCGCTGCGGTGGGGCTGGACTACAAGGAGCTGCCGCGCGACGTCAAGCCCGGCGACAACCTGCTGCTCAACGACGGGCTGATCGTGCTCACCGTCACGGCAGTGCGCGGCGAGCAGGTGCACACGGTGGTCAAGCAAGGCGGCGTGCTGTCCAACAACAAGGGCATCAACAAGCAGGGCGGCGGGCTGACGGCGCCGGCGCTGACGGCCAAGGACATGGAGGACATCAAGACGGCGATGAGCTTCCAGGCCGACTACCTGGCGGTCAGCTTCCCGAAGAACGCCACCGACATGGAGATGGCACGCCAGCTGGCCAACGTGGCCGGCGAGGCCTACCGCCACAAGCCGGCGCTGATCGCCAAGATCGAGCGCAGCGAGGCCATCCCGCAGCTGGAAGCCATCCTCAAGGCCAGCGACGGCATCATGGTGGCGCGCGGCGACCTGGCGGTCGAGGTCGGCGCGGCCGCCGTGCCGGCGCTGCAGAAGCGCATGATCCGCATGGCCCGCGCGATGGACAAGACCACCATCACCGCCACGCAGATGATGGAAAGCATGGTGCAGAACCCGGTGCCCACGCGCGCCGAGGTCAGCGACGTGGCCAATGCCGTGCTCGACGGCACCGACGCGGTGATGCTCAGCGCCGAGACCGCGGCCGGGCAGTTTCCGGTGGAGACGGTGGAGCACATGGCGCTGATCGCGCTGGAGGCCGAGCGCGCCGAGGACACCGAGCTCGACGGCAAGTTCTCGGACAAGCGCGTCGGCCGCATCGACCAGAGCATCGCCATGGGTGCGCTGTTCACCGCCTACCACCTGGGCTGCAAGGCCATCGTCGCGCTCACCGAAAGCGGCTCGACCGCGCTGTGGATGAGCCGGCACAACATCCACGTGCCGATCTTCGGCGTGACCTCGTCCCACCCGTCCGAGCGGCGCATGGCGCTGTACCGCAACGTGCGCCCGATCCTGATGGACGCGCACAGCGACCGCGACGAGGCGCTGGCCGATGCCGAGCGGCTGCTCATCGAGCGCGGCGTGCTGATGCCGGGCGACACCTACGCCATCACCTGCGGCGAGCCGATGGGCTATCCGGGCGGCACGAACATGCTCAAGGTGTGCAGAGTGGCATGAGCTCGTGCGCCACCACCTTCTAAAATCGAACCCGTCCCATTACATAGCCGAGGCCCGACATGCCACTCGTTTCCATGCGCCAACTGCTAGACCACGCTGCGGAAAACGGCTACGGGATACCTGCCTTCAACGTCAACAACCTGGAGCAGGTGCAGGCGGTGATGGGCGCGGCCGCCGAGGTCGGCGCGCCGGTGATCCTGCAGGCCAGCGCCGGGGCGCGAAAGTACGCCGGCGAGGCCTTCATCAAGCACCTGATCCAGGCGGCGATCGAAACCTGGCCCGAGGTGCCGCTGGTGATGCACCAGGACCACGGCCAGAGCCCGGCGGTGTGCAAGGGCGCGATCGACCTGGGCTTTTCGTCGGTGATGATGGACGGCAGCCTCGAAGCCGACGGCAAGACCATCGCCAGCTACGACTACAACGTCGACGTGACGCGCAAGGTGGTGGACATGGCGCATGCGCTGGGCGTCACGGTGGAAGGCGAACTCGGCTGTCTGGGCAGCCTGGAGACGATGCGCGGCGACAAGGAGGACGGCCACGGCACCGAGGCGACGATGACGCGCGAGCAGCTGCTCACCGACCCGGAGCAGGCGGCCGACTTCGTCAAGCGCACGCAGCTCGATGCGCTGGCGATTGCCATCGGCACCAGCCACGGCGCCTACAAGTTCACGCGCAAGCCCACCGGCGACATCCTGGCCATCGACCGCATCAAGGAGATCCACCGCCGTATCCCCAACACGCACCTGGTGATGCACGGCAGCTCCAGCGTGCCGCAGGAGCTGCTGGCCGAGATCCGCCAGTTCGGCGGCGACATGAAGGAAACCTACGGCGTGCCGGTCGAGGAGATCCAGGAAGCCATCAAGCACGGCGTGCGCAAGATCAACATCGATACCGACATCCGCCTGGCGATGACCGGCGCGATCCGCCGCTACTTCGCCGAGAACCCGGGCAAGTTCGACCCGCGCGACTACCTGAA